>JADFZT010000035.1 GCA_015232395.1 Magnetococcales bacterium
CTCCCTGGATCCCCGCCTTCGCGGGGATGACGAGTCAGGGAAGAGTGTTCAATTTTGAGATAGAACTGCTATACCAAGTGCTGAATGGGGATGGATGCATATTTGTGGAGAGTAAAAAACAACATTTGAATCAAGATGATATTGGAGATATTTAACGGATTATTTGCGAAGAGGGTGCAGTGATTCTATGATTCGAGCCTATATCAAGGCGTTTTGCATGGGAAGTTTGGATTCCGGGGAGATGGCGTAGGAAAAAAAAAGATCCTTGGGGTTCTTTCGGGCAGCGGGAAGTTTTGTAAGGAATTATCTGTATAATTTTCTGATAAATCAATAGGTTTGCCGCATCATCCGTGCTTAGGGAAGTTTGTAAGGGGGGACGGGGAAACGCCCTCCTGAAACCGTAGCCCTCTGTTTGATTTTGGCACTGGATGCGGCCATTTAAGGAAAGAGCCAGGAATGGGCGACTCCCCTTCCAAAACCAAACGAACCCCAGCCCTCTTGGCTTCGGGTGGATGGTGGTCCCTGACCCGGCACTATTTGGCCCGGGTGGCGGGGTATAAACAAAACCATCCCACAGCCTATCGGCTGCTTTTTTATATTCTGGTGATCAGTTCCCTGTTTACGCTGATGGGAACCGCCCTGCAGATCGGTTTTGACTATCGAAAGGATGTCTCTCTCATTAAAGAGAGAATGGACCAGATTCAGGCCAGCCATCTCCACGGTATCATCAACAGCCTGTGGGATATGAATGACAATCAAACCCGCACCCTGCTCAAGGGGATTTTGGAGCTGCCCGATGTCTCCTATCTGGAGATTATTGAGGAGGATGGTACCCCCCTTTTCGTCATGGGCCTGCCCGTGTCGGGCCCCAGCATCACCAGCCATATTCCTCTGACCCATCTGCGTGTGAACGGTGTGCGGACCCCCCTGGGGGAACTTCGGGTGGTGGCTACTTTGGCCGGGGTTTACCAGCGGCTTCAAGAGCGGGTGTTGGTGATTTTGGGAGCCCAGGCGGTGAAGACCTTTATGGTTTCCGCTTTTATTCTCGCCATCTTTCACTATCTGGTTACCCGCCATCTCAATATCCTGGCCGCCTACGCCCGACGACTGAACCTGGACCGTTTGGACGAGCCTCTGATTTTGAAACGTTCTTCGGGAGAGTCTGCCAAGCCGGATGAACTGGAGCGGGTCGCCCAAGCCCTCAACGATATGCGCGTCGGCCTGCGGGAGGATATGGCGCTGCGGGAGGAAGCTGAAAGCGCCCTTCGCCAGAGTGAGGCCAAATATCGTCGCCTGATCGAAAACATGGGGGCCGGTTTTTTTCTCTATTCCCACGGTATCGACGGCATTTTTACCTATGTCTCTCCTTCCATCACACCGACCCTGGGGTATGGCCAGGAAGAATTTTTAAGTCATTTCGAAACCTATCTTACCGACAACCCCATCAACCAGGGGGTGGTGAGCCACACCCACCATTCCATCCGTGGTCGCAAGCAGAGACCGTATGAGGTTGAGATTTATCATAAAAATGGCAACGTTCATCTGCTGGAGGTGGCGGAGGTGCCGGTGTTTGATGGCCGTGGGGAGGTGATTGCCGTGGAAGGGGTGGCGCGGGATGTGACTGCGAGCCTCCAGGCGGAGCGGGAGCGTCAGGCCCGGGAAGAGGCTGAGGAGGCCAACCGGGCCAAATCCAATTTTCTTGCCACCATGAGCCACGAAATCCGCACGCCCATGAACGGGGTTCTCGGCATGGCCAAACTTTTGGAGCAGACAGAACTGACGGTGCCCCAAAAGGAGTATGTGGAAATTATTACCAAGTCGGGCAAGGCGCTTTTGGATTTGCTCAACGACATTTTGGATATTTCCCGGATTGAGGCGGGCCGGTTGGAGTTGCGGGCCGTAGATTTTTCTCCCGGCAAGATCATCACAGATTTGGTAGAGCTGATGTCCGTTCCGGCCCGTGGCAAGGGGGTTGATTTTACTGTTTCCCTGGAGGAGGGGCTTCCGACACATCTGAGGGGGGATGCGGGGCGGCTGCGCCAGGTGTTGCTCAATCTACTGAGCAATGCGGTCAAATTTACCGACCAGGGAGAGATTGAAATCGGGGTTCGACGCATCCACCGGGACCAGGGGCGGGTGTGTCTGGAATTTTTTGTGAAGGATACCGGAATTGGTATTCCAGAGAGTGAGCTTGGTCGCCTTTTTAATGCCTTTACCCAGGTGGATGGTTCCGTCAGCCGCTCCCATGGTGGAGTTGGATTGGGACTGGCCATCTGTGAGCGATTGGTACGGGCCATGGGAGGGGATATCCAGGTATCGAGCCGGGTTGGGGAGGGGAGCCTTTTCTGCTTTAGTCTTTATTTCCAAATGGTTGAGCCACACAAACCCATGATGGCACCCATGCCGGAGGTTAAGGGCAAGCCGCTCTCCATCCTTTTGGTGGAGGATGAACCGGTAAGCCGGATGGTGGCTGAAAGTTTGCTTCTGGCAGAGGGGCATCGGGTGCAAACAGCTGAAAACGGCCAGGAGGCTCTGGACCAGATCGAGGAACACCGTTTCGATATTATTTTGTTGGATATCCATATGCCGGGGATGGATGGCATGGAGGTGGCCCGGCAGATCCGTCTTCTGAACGATCCTCTGAAGGCGACCATCCCCATCATTGCTCTCACTGCTGACCTGGTTCGGGAAAATGTGAAGCGCTATCTGGCTGAGGGAATCGATTTTGTGGAGAGCAAGCCGTTGGACATGGAAAGATTGAACCGGGTGATCAGTGGTTTATAGGGAGATGTCGGGGAAGGTGATCCATTTTTCAGGCCGAATCAGATGTGGTGAAAAGATAAATCCTGTCCGAAGAGGGGTGATGGAGCTGTCAGGCTGGTCAGGCTTGGGGAAGGGGTGTGGGGTGGTGGGTATGGGATGTATTTCTCTGTGGAAAAAATAAAATGAAGCTACTGGATCTGCTGGCTGACCTGAAAATCTGGATGAAAATTGCCCTTGCAGCGGGCTTGACGGGGCTTTTGTTCGTAGGGGTGGTGGTCCAATACCATCAGGCTCTGTTTCGCTCTATTGAGGATGGGGAACATCTGTTGCGGGTGCATGAGGCGAAAAAGGCCCACTCCCTCAATATTCACCGTTACATGTTGGAAGCCCGACGGAGTGAAAAGGATTTTTTGGCCCGCAAACAGGAAAAATATGTGGCCCGTGTGGCTGGTGTGGTTGAGTCGGTTCGGCAGGAAGCGGGCAGGCTCCAGGCGATTGAATCCCTGGCTGGGGGAGCGCCGGCAGCCGAGGAGATTATCCGTCTGATCGGGGCCTACCATGACGCTTTTCAGAAAATTGTCGCGGCCTGGCAGGAGAAGGGGTTGGACCACAACACGGGCCTCCAGGGACGTTTTCGCCAGGCCGCTCATGATATGGAAGGGATTTTAAAGGATTTCGATGTCTCCCAGCTGAAGATCGATTTGGGGGAGCTGCGCCGCAAGGAGAAGGATTATGTGGTGCGCAATCTGGATAAATATCTCCGGGGTTTTGAAAGCCGGATGGCTGCATTTGTGACCCATTTGCGGGGTTCCCGGCTTTCGGATGACTTCAAACGGGAAATCACCCAGGCGCTTTCAGATTATCAAAATGCCGTCACCGCCTTTGTTTTTGCCCGCCGGGGTGGGGCGGAACTCGATACGGCCAGTTCAACCTACCGCAACATGAGCAGCAAGGCCCATGTTCTGGAAAAGCTCCTCAATAGCCACTATATCCCCGGCATCTGGCTGGATCTGCTGATGGCCCGCCGTCACGAAAAGGATTATCTCCTGCGGGGATCAGCCAAATATGTGGAGAGGCTCCAGTTGGTGGTGGAGGGGATGAGAAAGCGTGTCGGTACCAGTGCCGTGGAACCTGTCAAGCAGAAGGCCATTGTGGAAAAGCTCAAAATTTATGAAGAGGCTTTTCTGGCTCTTGTCGCTCGCAACGATGAAATCATCTCCCTGACCGCCCACATGCGGGAAATGGTCCACAAGATCGAACCTTTGGTGGAGGCCAATGTGAAGGATTCAGTCATCCGGATGACTGAATCCGCCGAGGCCACCCGGGATTCCGCTGTGGGTAGTGCCTGGTTTGCTTTGGGAATCGCTTTTTTGGCGATCGCCTTGTGTGTGGGGCTGATCGTTGGTGTCACCCTGGTGATCACCCGCCCCATCGACAAACTGGTGCTCTTTGCCAATCGGCTCTCTGAGGGGGATTTGACCGCTTCCGGGGAGTTGGATCGACCGGATCGCCAGGATGAGGTGGGGACTTTGGGGCGGGCTTTGGAGGATATGGGCCGATCTCTGCGGACACTCCTCTCTACCATTGCCGGTAACGCCATGGAGCTGGATCTGGCCTCCATGGGGTTGGCTACGACCTCTACCCAGATGACCGGCAATGCCGATCATCTCAACCAGCAGGCGGTGACCACTGCGGCTTCGGGAGAGGAGATGAGCGCCAACATGAATGCCATCTCTGCGGCCATGGAAGAGTCCAACGCCAACATGCAAGCCATTGCTGCCGCCACCGAGCAGGCGAGTACCAACTTGAGCGGGGTGGCTGAAGGGGTGGATGAGATCAGCGGTGTTTTCGGGATTGTGTCAGAAACCGCCGAGATGGGCAGTCGGGAGTTGCAGGGAGTCTATGTGGCCACCGGTCAGGCCAACGACAACATGAAAAACACCACCGGTGCCATCCGTGAGGTAACCGACTCTTTCGGGGCGGTGCGTCAACAGTGCGCCTCCGCTGAAAAGCACTCCCACGAGGCGGGAAAACATGTCCGTGAGACCTTTGGCGTTATGGAAGAGTTGAGTGGTTCCGCCGAGGCGATTGGGCAGGTGGTGGAGGTGATCAATGAAATTGCCGACCAGACCAACATGCTGGCATTGAATGCCTCCATCGAAGCGGCTGGAGCGGGGGAGGCGGGCAAGGGATTTGCCGTGGTGGCCAACGAGGTCAAGACCTTGGCTCAAAAAACCAGTGAGGCCACCAAGATGATCGAGGAGCGGATCCAGGATATTCGGGATCGCTCCGCTGAAGCGACCCAGGGAGCCCGGGAGGTGATGGGCACCATCGAAGGGATCGGCAAGGCCAACTCGGAAATTTTGCAGGCAGTAGATCTTCAGACCGATGCCATCGATCAGGTTTCCGATGCCATGGGGGGGATGAGTCGAGAGACTGAAGAGGTGAACGATAAAATGTTGCAGGCCACCACCGTTATGGAAAACATTTCCCAGCAGGTGGTGGATGCCTTCAAACAGGTTTTGGAGGTGAACAGCCAGGTGACCGAAGCCAATGAAGGATTGGGGGAGGTGGCCCGTAACGTGGTCGAAGCCACCGAAGGCAACAACGAAATCGCCCGCAACGTCACCGAAGCGGCTGGGGCTGCGGGGGAGGTAGCCCAGGCCATGACCCAGGTGAGTGGTAGTGCTGGGGAGATGGAGGGGTTGAGCCATTCAGTGGAGGAGAGTGCCCAGGGAATGGCCAAGACCGCAGCCGACCTTAAAGAGACCCTGACGCGATTTAAGGTGTGAGTGTGGGCATCTGAAGGGGCGGTGGGCTTGTGGGGGGACTTTTCTGGCCTGGGACGAGAGGCTTGAGGGCGTTCCCTGGATCAGGATTGGCCGCTTTCCAGATTTCGAAGTGCTTGAGCCGCCCGATTGACGGCACTGCTCCACACCTGGGGGCTCTCCTGGCGGAACAGGCGCATGCCGGGATACCAGGGGCTTTTGGTTCGCCAGGGGCTGCCGGGGCGATCTTCCAGCCAGCGCCACTCTGAGGCGGTGTGGAGGAGGGTCCAGGTGGTGGCGCCGATAGCGCCAGCCAGATGGACCACGGCGGTATCGGTGGAGATCAAAAGATCCAGAT
This sequence comes from Magnetococcales bacterium, assembly GCA_015232395.1. Taxonomy (NCBI): domain Bacteria; kingdom Pseudomonadati; phylum Pseudomonadota; class Magnetococcia; order Magnetococcales; species Magnetococcales bacterium. The sequence continues at coordinate 5,890 of JADFZT010000035.1, forward strand.
TTTTTAGCAGTCCGGCGGTTTCGCTGAAATCAGTCAGCTCCCGGTCCAGGTCGTGGATGGCGTGGGGCTCTTGCAGATTTCGGAGCTGCTGGGCGGGCTCTCCCTTCTGGATGGAAAAAAAAGTCACATTCGGCACCGCCAGAAGGGGTTTCAGATCCATCAGGGTGCAGGCCCGGTGGCGGTTGACCGAGGCTTGGGGATTGCCTGACCAGGAGAGACCCACCTTGAGGCCGGGAATAGCAGCCAGCTTGTTTCGCCATTTGGCGACCACTTCCGGGTTGGGGGTGAGATAGGGAATGGTGGCTGGGAGATTTTCCAGGGTGGTACCGAGCACTTCCGGCAGGCTCATCAAGGGGATGTGCAGGTCGTAGTCGAAGGGCGGGGGGGCGGTATCCTCCGTGTCCCGGGGGGTCACCTTTTCAGCCAAGCCGGAATGTTCAAACAGGCTTAGAAGCTGGGGCTTGCATTCCAAAAATATCCGCCCACCCAAGGCTTCCACCAGGGGGAGAAACCGGGCAAACATGAGCGCATCCCCAAACCCCTGTTCCGTGTAGACATAGAGCCGCTTGCCGTTGAGGGGGGTTCCATCCCATCGGGGGACTGGGCAGATGCGGGGTGCATGGCGTTCCAGATGAAAGCGCCACTCATATTCCCGCCATCCCGGGGCGAACTCTTCCTGAATCAGATGGGAGAAGGATTTGCCGGTATGGGCCGGGGCAAAGTTGGGGGCCAGGGTGATGGCGGAATCAAAAAATCGCACCGCCTCCCGATGCTGGCCATACTCCTGGGCGATGACCCCGAGATTATAGTAGGGGGTTGATTGTCTGGGATCGAGTTCCAGAGCGGTCTGATAGTGGGCCACCGCCCCTGGATGGTCATCCAGGGTGAAGCGAATATTGCCCAGATTGATCACCGCTTGGGCAAAATCGGGTTTTTGGTGGAGGGCGGCTTTGAAGAGCTGCTCCGCCTTCTGATACCTCTGCCGGGCCATCTCGACATTTCCCAGGTGAAAGAGAAACTGCGGATTGCCGGGGTTGCCCGCTACGGCTTTTTCCATGAGTCGGGCGGCCAGTTCCAGTTTGTCCGATTTTTGCGCGATCAGGCCCAGAACATGATAGGCAGCCGGGGTGTCGGGGTGGTGTTTGAGTGCGAGGCTGGCACATTTTCCCGCTTGGGAAAGGCGGTTGTGGTTGTAGTGATCAATCGCCTCCGTTATCAACCAATTGGCTTGTGCTGAAGGCTTTTCCGGCGTGGTTTCCCCCTGGCTGTGGGGTTTTTGCGGGGTCGGTTTTTGAGGGTCATTCATGGGCTGTCCACGGCTTGGGTGTGGGGGGTCAAATGAATTTCATCCAAAACCCGTGCCGAATGAGCCCAAAACCGATACGGACAATCAGCTCGTGGGCCTGTTCAGATCCCTTCATCCTCCCGGTTCATGGAGCAGGTGGTTCATTTTTCAGTCCGTTACAACTCCCCTGAACGGTGTTGATTGACCAGCTCCTGGAGCGTCTGGGCCAGGTGTTGGGTTAAAGGTTGCCAATCCTGGGGGGAGCCGTTCCAAAAGAGGCGCATGGTGGGATACCAGGGGCTTTTTTCCCCTTTGGGATACCAGCGCCAGTCCGCAGCTTGAGGCAGCATGGTCCACACCCGGGCACCCAGACCCCCGGCCAGATGCGCTACCGAAGTGTCGATGGTGATCACCAGATCCAGATGGTGGATGACCCCCGCCGTTTCGGCAAAATCACTCAGCTCCTGATCGAGATTTGTGATCTCCATGCCTTGGGGCGGCTGTTTCAGCTGTTGGGTGGCCTCTCCCTTTTGCAAACTGAAAAAACGCACCCCTTTGATCTGGCCCAACGGGGCGAGATCAGCCAGAGTACAGGAGCGCCGCCGCAGGGGGTCGTTTTTGTGCAGAGGCTTTCCTTCCCACACCAGACCCACCTTGAAAAAGTCCGGATCGCCAAGTCGTTCCTGCCATTTTTCCACCACTCTGCTGGGAGCGTGTAGATAGGGGACGGTTTGGGGGATCGTCTCCAGGGTGGTGTCAAAAAGTTGGGGCAGGCTTAGGAGGGGGATGTGAAAATCGCACCCTTTGGCGGCCTCGCTGTCAGCGATGCCAGCCATTTTTTCCAGCTGATCGATCCCGGCCATCTCCTGGTAGAGGGGGATCAGGGGGGCTGGGAGAGCCAGTATGATCTTTCCCATCCGGGATTTGACCAGGGGCAGATAGCGGATAAATTGCAGATTATCTCCATACCCCTGTTCCGCCAGGAGCAGGAGTTTTTTTTCGGGCTGCGGGGAGCCGTCCCAGAGGGGGGGGAGGGTTTTGGGGGAGGGGTGTTTATTCTGCAATTCCGGCAGCTGAAAACGCCATTTATAGGCCTGCCACCCTTCCCGGTAGCGGCCAGCCATCAGGAGGGTCATGGCCCGGTTGACGTGGGCGACGGCATTTTCCGGCTCAGCAGCGATTCCCTGGTCGAGGCAGGCGAGGGCCTGGTCGAGATCCATGCGTGCCTTGTGGCAGAGGCCCAGATTGATCCATGCCGCGCCAAAATTGGGCGCTTGGGAAATCGCTTGGGCAAAGTGGGTCATGGCCTCTTCCAGCTCTCCCTGGTCCATGGCCAGATCTCCCAGCTGAAAATAGGCCTGGGGGTGGCGAGGGTCGAGTTTGAGGGTCGCCAGGAAGCGCTCTTTGGCCGCTGGAATTCGTTTTTGGAGGAGCAAGGCCCGGCCCAGATGGTAGTGAAAACCGGCTGTTTGGGGTTCCCGGGAGATGGCGCGGCTGATCCAGTCGGTGGCGGCGGCCGGTTTGTCCACCTCCAGTAGCGCCAGCCCATAGCAAAACATCGCCTGGGGGGAGTTGGGATAGAGGGCCAGCACGTCCTGATAGATCTTGAGAGCTTGGTGGTTGCGGCCTTGTTTTTGCAGTTCTAGAGCCGCAGTAAATTTTTTTTGCAGCGGATTCGTATGGGTTCTTTGGGCTGGATCCGTAGCTGTAGCGGTCATGGTGGCCGAAGGTTGAGCTTTGCGTCAGGGTTATCTTCGATCTTCGAAAATAGGCGACAACCTTATGGAATTCAACCTGAATTCGAAAATGGGGATGTGTGGGTCATGAGTGGTGGTGAGACGCTTCTGGGGCCGTTTCTGGTCAATCAGTATGGGGAACGCTATTTGCCCAGGATTAATGGGGAAATTTTTTCCAAAGATGGATCCGACACCATTTTTCGCCGTCAATTTGGCGACTCTTTGGCCAAGGAGGATCATCTCTACCTTATTGTCGGCACGGACTCTGGCTTGTTTGTGCAATATATTTTGGACAAAGGTCTGCCCCTGGGCACCCGTTTTCTCTTTATCGAATTTCCCGAAATTATCGAGCGGTTGCAGGAGTGGCTTGATTTTGAATCGTTTCCCAAAAATCTCGCTATCGTTGCGCCGGACAAGTGGGAAGAGCAGGCTGCGGAATTTTCCCTCAAGGATTATTTTTATCTGCAACACATCGAGCGCCTGAAATCGATGGCGGTGGTGGATGCCCACTATGACGCCTATCTGACTCTGCACAATGATGTTCAAGCGCGCATGACCCAATATAATATGGCCGTCAACATGGAGGTGGGCTCCAAGGTATTCATGATGAAGGGGCTGGAAAATCTCAGTGAAAATCGCACCCCCTCCACCGCTCTGAAAGATCTTTTTAAAGGCCAGACTGCTGTTCTCATGGCGGGTGGCCCCTCCCTGGATGAATGTTTTCCCTGGGTAAAGGCCAACCGGGACAAGCTGGTGGTGCTGGCAGTCTCCCGTATCGCGCCCCAGCTGTTGCGGGAGGGGGTGGTGCCGGATCTGATTTTTTCCATCGATCCCCACACCATGATCTTTCACCAGTCCAAAGATATGTTGGCGTTCCACGAAGAGACCCTCTTCGTCAACATGTATCACGCCCATCCCGCCTTGGTGGGGCAGTGGCGGGGGCGTAGCGTCTATATGGGCAGCCTTTTTCCCTGGGAGACCGAACTCAATCCGGACAACTATGTTTTCAGCGGTATCACCGTCTCTCACCAGGCCTTGGGGGTGGCGGTGAGGATGGGGTTTACCCAGCTGGTGTTGGGGGGATTTGATCTCTGCTTCAGCCGAGAGGGGTTTACCCACCTGAAGGGGAGTGTGGAGCGCGACATCGGGCCGTTTACCGAGTCCACTGAGCTGAGAGTGGAGACCAACGGTGGCTGGCAGGCGGAAACCCGCTACGATTTTTACAGCGCCATCCCCAGCATGGGGGTCATGGCTGAGGAAGCGGTGGTCGCGGGCTGTCGGGTGATCAACCCTGCCCAAGGTGCGGCCAAAATTCCCCATGTGGAGCATCTACCCTGGGAAGAGGTGGCTCTGGAAAAACTGCCCCAGCCCCCCCGGGAGGTGCTTCGGGAAAAACTCCCCGAGGATCATCGGGAGAGCCGCCAAGCGCACTATGAGATGGTGGTGGGGGAGTTGCAGCGGGTTCGGGAGGAGGTGGAAAAAATCAAGGAATTGACCGAGGAGGGGCTGGACTGCAATGCACGGCTTTTCGGACGCAAGGGAGAACTTCCTGATTTTAAATATAAAACCCGTATGGACGAGATCGAGGAGATTCTCGATAATGAATATGGCGATATTTCAGCATTGGTTCGCAAATGGTCGGTTCGGGAATTTTTAAAGCTCTCCCGCCCGGACCGGGACCGGGAGTGGAGTGATGAGGAGATTGAGGAGACCGGTCGGCGCTATTATGAAAACTATTCCAAGAGTGCCGATGAGCTGATCAACCTCATGGGGGAGACGATTGAGCGGGTGGAAACACGCATGGAGGAGGAGCAGCGTGATCCGGACTATGAGCGCCTGGCTCGGCAGTGGCAAAAAGATGAACAGCCCGGGCGGATACATCTCTTTTTTGACCGCCAGGGGTGTGAGGTGGCCCAGTTGCCATCCCCTTGGGATGAGCGCTTTAGGGAGATTATGGCGGCCCATGAGGAACAGATGGCCGCCACCGAAAACACCTATTCGGAGTTTTGCCTGCAGGATCAGGCGCAACCCGGGGCGGTCAAGTCGAAGGCTCTTACCCTCTATCGTCAGAAAAACATCCAAAAGCTCAAAGATTATCAGGAGGGGCTTGCTGAAAGCGGCATTGAAGGCAAGGAGCACTATGGCCACCTGATCCAGGGCTATATCGCCGAGCTGGAAGGAAATCTGGATCGTGCCGTTCGTTGTTTCAGGCAGATTACCCTGGATTCCCTGATGCAGGAGGCGATGCAGCGCATTTTTTCCCTCTCTCTGCGCCAGAAGGATATGCTTGCTGCCATGGCCGTGGCCAAAAGATTGAGCAGCCGATCACCTTTATTCATCCCCTATTATGCCGACCTGTTGCGCCTTTCCGGGGATCGTGAGGGGGCGCTTGCGGTCTATTCCGACTATGTCAAAATTGTCAAAAAAGATTTCGTCACCCTGTTGAAGATCGGGCGGCTGAAGATGGAGATGAAAGATATTTCCGGGGCGATGGCGGTGTTTAAGGAAATACTGGAAGAGGACCCGGACAACAAGGCCGCCAGGCTTTTTGTCGAGCAGCTGGCCAAGTTTGTCTGATTCCAAGGAAACCAATCGATGTCCAAAGATCTTCTCAGTCGGGTTTTGGGTCGCGATGCCTCCCTTTTTGCCGAGGATATCGCGACCCATCAATCCCATCTTCGGGAAATCATCACTGGCTCCCGGGTATTGATTCTTGGGGCGGCGGGTTCCATTGGTCAAGCTTTCGTCAAACAGGTGGTGGGTTATCAACCGGCGCTTTTGCATCTGGTGGATCCCAGTGAAAACAATCTGGTGGAGCTGGTGCGGGATCTAAGATCCTCGGTGCTGTCCGTGCCGGAGGCCTTTAAAACCGTAGCCATCGATCTGGGTTCTTCCTCTTTTGACCATTTTTTAAAAGCCTTTGGCCCTTACGACCATATCCTTAACTTTGCGGCTTTAAAGCATGTCCGCTCCGAGCGGGATCCCTATAGCCTGATGCGCATGTTGAACGTCAACGTCCGCTTTCTGGATCAACTGCTGGCCGGGCTTCGGGATCATCCCCCCCAGCGGTTTTTTTCGGTCTCATCAGACAAAGCCGTACGCCCCCAAAGCCTGATGGGAGCCAGCAAGGCACTGATGGAAAAGGTGTTGTGGGACCATTCGGATCGGATTCATACCACCACCGCCCGCTTTGCCAACGTCGCTTTTTCCGATGGCAGCCTGCTCCATGGGTTTCGCTATCGCCTGGAAAAGGGGCAGCCATTGGCCGCCCCCAATGATGTCCGGCGCTATTTTATTTCCCACCAGGAAGCGGGAGAGCTGTGTCTTCTGGCCTGTTTTTTGGGGGAGCGCCGGGATATTCTGTTTCCCGCCCAGGGAGAGGCTTTGCCCCCGGGGACTTTTTCAGAAATTGCCGAGCTGTTTTTGGAGAGCCAGGGGTATCGTCCCCGCCATTTTGAATCCGCCGAAGCGGCCCGGGCCTTCGCTGAAACAAGAGATCCTTCCAGCCGTGAGTGGCCCTGTTTTTTTTCCCCCAGTGATACCACCGGTGAAAAACCCCTGGAGGAGTTTTATGAGCCGGGAGAGCGGATCGATCTGGATCGCTATCGCACCATCGGGGTGTTGCACCAGCCGATTTTTAAAGAGAGGGAGGCACTTCGGGAGGCCCTCGAAGTGATAGCTGAAATTAACGAATCGACTGATTGGTTTATTCCAGCTTTGGTAGAAGCGGTGAGATTGGCGGTTCCCGGTTTGCAACGGGAGGAAAAAGCCCACGATTTGGACCAAAAAATGTAATTTATCGGTCATCCCCAAGTTAAAAGCTAGACCCGGGAGGCTGGATAGGTAGAATGATCAACAGGAATGTGGGGGGGGGAATAATGGAGACCAGACTCGGTAATGGATAAGACCCTCATTCTGGTAGTAGACGACGACCCCGCCATGCGGATTCCCATGCGTCACTTTTTGGCCCGGAGAGGCTATCAGGTGGCCGAGGCGGGGGACGGCGTTCAGGCACAGGAAGCCTTTCAAAAACAGATCCCCGATCTGGTGCTGATGGACGCCCACATGCCGGTGATGGATGGCTTTACCGCCACCGCCGAACTTAAATCCATGCCTGGGGGGGAGGATGTCCCCGTGGTGATGGTGACGGCGCTGGCCGATAGCGCTTCTGTGGAAAAAGCCTTCAAATCCGGTGCCGAGGAGTATGTTACCAAGCCCATCCACTGGGCGGTGCTGGCCCAACGTGTCGGGTTGCTTATCGAGCGCAAGCGCGCCGAGATGGCCCGGCGGGAGGGGGAAGCCCGTTTTCGTGCCATCACCGAATCCGCCAGTGACGCCATTATCTCCGGGGACGAGCAGAGCCGCATCACCTTCTGGAATCCCGGTGCCGAGTCCCTTTTTGGTTATACAGCCGAAGAGATTGTCGGCCAACCCATCCAACGCCTGATTCCCGAAAACCTGCGCGCAGCCCACGAAAAGGCCTACCAACACGCCCTGGATACCGGGCGCACCTGGCTCTCCGGCAAAGCGGTGGAGATCATCGGCGTGCATCGGGATGGGCGGACCATCCCCATCGAAATTTCCCTCTCTACCTGGCTTTTGGGTCAGCGTCGGCAATTTTCCGCCATCGTTCGGGATATCACCGAACGGGTGCAGGTGCGGGAGCGGGATGAGCGGGCCATGCAGTCCCAGATCGCTCTCAACGCCCTTCTGGAAACCGCTCTGGAACCCCTCTCCCTTTCCCAGCAGCTGAGGGTCTCTCTGGAGATTGTTCTATCGGTACCTTGGCTTGCCGTACAGTTCAAGGGGGCGATTTTTTTGATGGATGAGGAGAGCGGCAAGCTGAAAATGGCCGCGCAAAAAAATCTCGCTCCTCAACTACTTGAAAAGTGTGCCCTGGTTGCCCTCGGGCAGTGCCTTTGTGGTCAGGCCGCCGAGAGCCGAAAGACCGTTTTTTCCCACAACCTGGAGGATGAAAACCACACCATCCGCTTTGATGGGATGCAGCCCCACGGCCACTACTGCATGCCGATCATCTCCCGGGATAAATTATTGGGGGTGATCAACCTCTACCTGGTGGAAAACCACAGCCGCAACATCGAAGAGGATGCCTTCCTCACCACCATCTGCCACACCCTGGCAGCCATCATCGAAAGCCGTCGCATCGAGGAGCAACTCCAGAAGGCCCACCAGGAGCTTTGGCAAACCCGACTGGATATCATTCATCGCCTGGGTATGGCTGCTGAATATCGCGATAACGATACCGGCATGCACATCATCCGCATGAGCCAGTTTGCGGCGGCCATCGGTCAGGCCGCAGGGCTCTCCTCAGAGCGATGCCAGGTGCTCCTGAATGCCACCCCCATGCACGACGTGGGCAAGATCGGCATCCCCGATCACGTTCTCCTGAAGCCGGGGCGACTCACCGAGGGGGAATATAATCAAATCAAAAAACATCCCGTGATTGGCGCCAGAATGCTCCAGGGTCTCCATGTGGAACCCCTGGAAACGGCCTACCTGATCGCTTTGACCCATCACGAACGTTGGGATGGTGGAGGCTATCCCCACGGTTTGAGTGGTGAGGAGATTCCCATTGAAGGGAGAATCTGCGCCATTGCGGATGTGTTCGACGCCTTGACCAGCGTACGCCCCTACAAATCCGCCTGGAGCCCTGAAGCCGCTCTGGAGGAGATCGTACGCTGTTCGGGGACGTTTTTCGATCCAACCCTGGTGGAAGTGTTTAAAAAAATCTTCCCGGAGATTATCTCCATCCAGAAAGCCCACTGCGACTCCCAGGCTGCAGGCAAGCGGGATGCCTCAGCTGCATAAGGGGGAATCCAGCCCTCTGGCAGCGACGCTCCCCCGCTTGGGCTTCCCTGTCAAAGCCGTTTTTTGTTCCTGCAAGCCATTTTGATCCTCTTACCTCTGATGGATCCCTTCCGCCGATCCTGATTTTTCTCTCGATGGCCATCTCTTGGTGCCTGATTTTAGTTTATTTCATCCAACAGCCCCTCTGATTTTGGCGGTTTTTCGCTGGTTGGAATAGGCTCAGAAATGGTTTCTCTTCTCCCTTAGAAAGGCAAAAACCGCTTCCGGTGGCTGCCCGGCCAGGTTTAAATGTCGGGCGAATTGGGGATCGTCACATCTGAGAAACGGATTGGACCGGCGTTCTCGGGCCATGGGTGTGGGGAGGGTGGGTTCGAGGTTGCGGGATTGGGTTTCCACTTGGGCCAGATGTTTCTCTATCTCTCTGGTCTCCCCTCCCAGCTCCAAGGTAAAACGCAGATTGGTTTCAGTATATTCATGGGCTGGAAAGAGCCACTGGGCTTCCTTTAGATCCCGCAATTTTTTCAGGCTGTCCCACATCATTTTGGGGTTTCCCTCAAACATGCGGCCACAGCCGTGGCTGAAAATGGTATCCCCCACAAAAAGACAATCTTCGATCAGATAGGCGACGTGACCGATGGTGTGACCCGGTACCGAGAACACTTGGGCGGTTTGCTGACCCAGGTCGATATTTTGGCCGTCGGTGACCGGTTGATCCAGGGGGGGGAGGCGGTGGCGATCGGTTTCGCTGCCGATAATCCGTGCTGGGCTCTCCTGCTTGAGCCGGGCCACGCCCCCGGTGTGGTCGTTATGGTGATGGGTGAGCAAAATATGGGAGAGGGTGAGGTTTTGCTCCTGTAGATGTTCCAGTACCGGTTGGGCGGCACCGGGGTCGACTGCCCCGACTTGTCCGGGGCCGGTGGGAAAGAGCCAGATATAGTTGTCGCCCAGGGCATCGACCGGGGTGGTGGGGAGTCGGGGATGGGACATGGTGCTCTCCTGGTATGAATGGAACGATGGCGCGATTGGAGGGAGGTGGTTTAACCTAAATCTGGCAGTTGGGCGTACGTACATGCCTCAGCCTCTTGATCCACCAAGCAAATCGGGAGAAAGTCTTGTGACCAATCAGGTGACAGCGATTTCTCCCAATTCACTATGCGAACCAATATTCTGCACCAGCCACATACGCCCAACTGCCGGATTTAGGTTTAACGCATTCGGGCTGGACGAATCCCTTTCCTCTCCAAGGGCTGTAAGTTGGCACGATCCTTTAATGTGTCTTACGGGATCTGGAAGGCTGCTACCGGTAGCCTCCCCATGGGATTGCTCTATCCATGAAAAACCCTCAACGCGTTTTTAAAATACCATGACCTTTGAAGCCATTCGATTGCAAACCTGGTATGCCACCCCTTTGGGGCAGGAAACATCCCGTCTGCTGGGGGATGCCATGGCGGGGTGGTTGGGGGAGCGAAAGGTGGAACGCACCTTCGGTTTTGGCTACACCCAGCCCTATCTCGACCGGATGCAGTATTGGACCGAAGGGTTGGTGGGGGCCTCTCCCGCAGAAATGGGTGTGGCTCCCTGGCCCAGATTTGGCGAAAACCGCATCGCCCTGGTGCGCCCCGACACCCTTCCTTTTGCTGACGAAAGCTTTGATCGGGTGGTGATGATCCACCTGCTGGAGGGGTCGCACTCGGCCAAAGTGACCCTGCGGGAGAGCTGGCGGATATTGCGTCCCGGGGGGCGGCTTTTGGTGGTGACCCCCAACCGGGGTGGATTTTGGGCCAGACGGGATGTGACCCCCTTTGGCTGGGGACGGCCTTTTTCTCCCCGGCAGCTTCAGGAGTTGCTCCAGGGGGGCTTTTTTTTGCTGCGCCAATCCCGCTATGCCCTTTTTTTGCCACCCCTTTCCGGGGAGCGTTGGATTAAGGCAGCCTCTGCCTGGGAACGGGCTGGAGAGCGTTGGTTTGCCCCTTTGGGGGGGGTGATTTTGTGTGAAGCGGAAAAGGTGGTCTATGCCACCACTCCGTTGACCAGTAGCAGTTCTGCCTTGGGGCGCCGCTCCATGCCGATGACGGTAACGGAAAATCGGGCAGGAAACAGGATCAAAAGGAGTAAACATTGACTGACGCTTATCTTATCCGTCGTTTTTTGGACGACATGCTGGTGGAGCATGGCTTGTCGGAAAATACCCTGGTGGCCTATCGAACCGACCTGGAAGGGCTGACCGGTTTTTTGGCCAAGCGGGCCAAGTCCATCTCTGAGGTGGCCCGGGAGGATCTGTCTGCGTGGCTTGGGGCTTTGGCCGGGGAGGGGTTGGCGGCGACTTCTGTGGCCCGAAAGCTGTCGGCGGTTCGGCGTTTTTTCAAATATTTGACTCTGCAAAAGGTGCGCAGTGACGATCCCACCCGACTTTTGGACTCTCCGAAGGCTCGGCGTCACCTGCCCCAGATTTTGAATGAAGCCGAAGTGGATTCGCTCCTCGCCTCCCCCGACCGAACGGCGGTCAGGGGGTTGCGTAATGCTGCGATGCTGGAGTTACTCTATGCCACGGGGTTGCGCGTGTCGGAGTTGGTCTCCATCCCCACGTATGGCATTGATCAGGAGTTTGGTTTTTTGCGGGTGACCGGTAAGGGGGATAAAGAACGGGTGGTGCCCATGGGGGAGGTGGCCGGGGAGTTGGTCGTCCGATACCAGCGGGAATCCCGCCCTCTCCTGCTGAAAGGCCGCCACGCCAATGCGCTGTTCCTGAGTAACCGGGGACGGGCCATGACCCGGCAAAATTTTTGGTATATCATCCGGGATTATGCCCGGGAAGCGGGGATTTTAAAGCCCCTTTCCCCCCACCTGTTGCGCCACTCCTTCGCTACTCATCTATTGGATCACGGGGCGGATTTGCGTGCGGTTCAGATGATGTTGGGACATGCGGATATTTCCACCACCGAAATCTATACCCATGTGGCCCAGGAACGGCTGAAAAAACTCCATGGTCGCTACCATCCCCGGGGGTAGGTGGGGAGCTTAAGGGAGAGTGCCTGGAATGCATTTCGGGAAGAGGGAAGGTTGGGATGATGGCCAGGTTGGCAGTGGCAACATGACAAGGGATGGGCAATGATGACGGAAAAGCAATCCAAGGGAGGCAAAAGCTTGGCAGGGAGCCTGTTTACCGTTCTCAAGGTGGGGATTGCCCTTTTTATTGCATTTCCTTTTATCGTGGTTTTGTTTCCCCTTTGGTATGTCTATCGCTGGAACGAGGTGCGGGAGGGGCGTCCGGAACCGGAGGCGCCTTGGGGCGTTTTGTTGAGTTCCCATCTGGGGGGAGCGGGTGGTCGCGGAAAAAGGGTTGGGGGATCTTCGCGTTTACGCTACCTGGATGAGGGAGAGGCAGAGAAGGGCGGCCAGAGCAGTCAGGATGACAAATATGGTCAGGACGCTCCTTCTGGAGGGCACCCCAATTCACGGAGGGAAGGATTGAGCGACCGGGGTTCGGGGGCTCTTCAGGAGGGTGTGGGTCAGAAGAGGGAAGGGGTTGTTGGAAAAAGCCTGGAGCAGGGGTTGCCGGTGGTGGGGACGGGCCGGGTGGCTCTGGTGACGGGTGGAGGGCGGCGTCTGGGCGCGGAAATGGCTTTGATGCTGGCGCAAATGGGTTTTAAGGTAGGGATTGCCTACCATCGTTCCCGGGATTTGGCCGAAGAGGTGGTGGATCGCATTCGGGAGCGGGGGGGGGTGGCGGAATGTTTGGCGTTGGATCTGACCAATCCTGCCCGGATCGAGCGGTTTTTGAATGAATCGGAACGAAAATTGGGGCCAGCGGCGTTGTTGGTCAACAATGCCGCTCTGTTTCGACCCACCCAACCTGACGGCGGCTCCTGGGAGGGGCTGGAGCAGATGTTCAAAGTCAATCTGCAAGGCCCACTCTGGCTTTCTTTTAAAGTTGGCGCCAAAATGGTAGAGAGAGTTGGCGAGGGTGATGGTGAGAGCGGTGCTGGTGGTATGATCGTCAATGTGGGCGATATTTGGGGAGAGCGTCCCCTCAAGGATCATGCCGTATACAGCAGCGCCAAGGCGGGCCTGATCATGGCTACCCGCGCTTTGGCTCGGGATTTGGCTCCTGATGTGACGGTCAACGCCATCGCACCCGGTGCGGTATTGCCCCCGGACGATCCATCGGACGGGGCAGGATTTCAGCAAATGTTGAACCGGACCCCTTTGGCACGCCATGCCAGTCCTGAGGCGGTTTTGCAGGCGTTGCGCTATCTTCTGGCAGCCCCCTATGTAACGGGTGAGGTGTTGCGTGTGGATGGTGGCCGCAATCTGGTCTGAAACAAATCAAATTCAATCAACAACCGCTACCTGATGGCCGTTCCATCTTCGGTCGGTAGCGGCTACCTGGTCTACGTCAAACGCTCATGAAAGCTTTCATTCTCGACTCCATCGGTTTGACCGATGCCGTAGCCTGGGTGCTGACGGCGATATTTTTCTGTGGCTCCGCCTTTCTCTATCAGGGGGATTTGGCGATGTCCTTCCTGGGAGCCGGGGGAATTATTTTTACCATGTTTTTGGTGGGTACCTCGGTGGAAGTGTTGATCGAGACCATGAAAAATGTCCCGGGGATTGGCACCCTGACTGGCTTTCTCACCAACGGCCCGGAAGCGCTGGTGGTGATTGTGGGGCTCATCAACGGTGATATCCTTTTTGCCAGTTCCACCCCGTTGGGCTCCAACTTTATGAACCCGGTATTGCTGCTTTGTGCAGGCCTTCTGACCCATCGTCTGGTGGCAGTATGGCGGGTAGCCCCCCTCTATTTTACCCTCTCCATTGCCCTCACCGCAGCAGTGGCCGGCAGCTTTTATCTCATCACCACTGAAATGTATTGGCTCTGGGTCGGGGTGCTTGCGCTTGTCTCCGGGGTGCTGTTTTATAAGCGGCCCAAGGAGGAGGAGATGCCGGAGGATGAGCTGGCGGTCTCTAAAATGTGGTTTGTGCCGGCGCTGTTGGTGTTGCTGGGGGCGGGTTATTTTCTCGATCCGGTGGTCAACTTTGCCTCCGATGCCTCCCAGGTGCCCAAAGGCATCATCGGTTTTTTGGTGCTTTCGACTCTCACCAGCTGGCCCGAGTTTAAATCCACCCTGGCTCTGTTGCGACGCAACCTGGCGGTGGCCGCCGTGCTCAACATTGTGGTGAGCAATATTACCAATTTATGGCTGGCTGGCGTGGGAGTTTTGGTGTTTCTACTCTTTTAACTTGGGAATAGCGGGGGTTTCCGTTATCCTGGTATAAGATTTTCCTGCTTTAGAGGGATACGTTCATTTCAGTTGACTGATCAATGGCATGCTTCCCACACGCACAACCACTGGACAGGCTGCTCACCCTGACGTGATCCAGCAGTCGCCCACCTTTATGTATCTAACCGTTCCCAATCATGCGCACGGGGGGAAGGAGAGCCCCTATTTTTACCTTTGATACGCTATGGATATTGCCCTTCTTATCAAGCTGACTTTGTTTGTGGTGTTGCTGGCTTTTTCCGGTTTTTTTTCCGGCTCCGAAACCGCACTTTTTTCCCTGGGGCGCACCCAGCTTTCCCGGATGAAACGGGAGGGTCACAAGCGCTATAAGGAGATTCAGTGGCTTCTATCGGAACCCCGGCGCCTGATCGTCACCATCCTGATCGGCAACGAGCTGGTCAATGTGGCGGCCTCGGTGCTTTCAGCCAGCCTTATCATCCAGATCATGGGGGGAGAGGAAAAATGGTGGATCAACATTTTTGTCATGTTGCCCATCCTGCTGCTGTTTGGTGAAATCACCCCCAAAACCATCGCCGTGCGCAACAACGAGGCTTTTTCAGCCCTCATCTGTCGGCCCATCGCCTTTTTTGCCTGGCTGATCACCCCTTTGCGCTGGATCATCCGTCTGATAGCGGATCGTCTGACCACCCTGATCGTCGGCAAGGCCCGGCCCCGGGGGGCGCTGGTCACCGAAGAGATGGTCCGCACCCTCGCCTGGGAGGCCACCCAGGATGGCAACCTGGATCGTCTGGAACGGCAGTTTATCGATAATATTTTTGATTTCGGCAACCAAACCGTCAGAGAGGTGATGGTTCCCCGGGCCAATGTTTTGAGTCTGTCGATCAACACCCCCATCCCCGAACTGTTCGAGCAGGTCAGCAAGCTCACCTTCAACCGGCTACCCATTCATGGTCGGGATCGGGATGATGTGGTCGGTATTTTGCACATGCGCGACCTCCTCAATCCCGCAGCCCGCAAAAGCCTGGCGGAAAATCCCGGTCACCTGGAAAAACTTCTGCGCAAGCCCTTTTTTGTTTCGGAAACCCGAGATGCCATTGATCTGTTCAAGGTGTTTCACAAACGCCGCAAAACCTTTGCCATGGTGCTCGATGAGTATGGCGGGGTGACGGGTTTGATCACCATGGGCGATCTGCTCAACTCCATTTTCGGCTCTTTCCAGGGCACGCCAAGAATCTCCCAGGCCATCGTTGACAAGGACGAACGGGACGGCTCTTTTCTCCTGAAGGGGATGATGCCGGTGCCTCAGTTTAACGAACAGGTGGTGCCGGAGTTCAGCGATGCCCAGGCGCTTCTTTCAGAAGGGGAGGCGGAAACAGTCGGCGGGGTGGTGTTGCACCACTTTGGCGAGCTGCCGGAAGAGGGGGACGAAATTACCCTGGGCTCTTGGCGGTTTACGGTGAAGCGGGTGGATAAAAACCGCATCATGCAGGTGCGCTGCCTCTATCGGCGTACGGATTCCGGTGAGTTGATCGAAAAACCGGACATTGATGAGGTCCCCCTTGCAGTCGAAACGCCTGACCAGGCTGACGGCACGACGGCTGTCGGGGAGCAGGAGGACGAAAAATTGGCGGATAAGGGGGATGAAACGGATAAGGGGGATGAAACGGATAGAGAGGCCACCGGGGGCGATCCAGCCGATGGTGTGCTTGAAAGCGATGATGCCCCTGGCAAGAGTCCCGATAAACCGAGTGAGGGAGGTGTGTGATGGATATTCCCTCGATTCTATTATTGATGCTTCTGTGTCTGGTGGTAGAGGGCTTTTTTTCCGGCTCTGAGATTGGCGTGGTGAGTGCTGATCAGATGAAGCTCCGCCACGAAGCCGCCAAAGGCTCCCGGGGGGCGAAGCTCGCCATGGAGATGTTGAAAAAGCCGGAGTGGTTGCTCTCAACCACTCTGGTGGGGACCAATATCGCCATCGTCACCAACACCTCTCTGGCGACTCTGCTGGCGATTCGTCTTTTCGGCCCGGAGCAGAGCTGGATAGCCATCATGTTGGCGGCCCCTCTGATTTGGATTTTCGGGGAGATCGTTCCCAAATCGATCTTTCAGCAAAACGCCGACTATCTCACGCCCCGGATCATCTATGTGCTCAAAGGGGCTTCCTATCTTTTTTTCCCCCTTCTGTTCATCTTTGCCACCATCACCAAGATTTTTACCAAATTGCTGGGGGGGAATCGGGAAAACCCCTTCACCCTGCGGGAAGAGCTGCAGATGATGTTGCAGGAAGACGATGGTGGCGGGGATATTCTGCCTGTGGAAAAGGCCATGATTCGCCGCATGTTTCATTTCGGCGAGACCCGGGTGCGGGATGTCGCGGTACCCTTGGTGGATGTGGTCTCCATATCGGAGAGTGCCAGCTGTGGGGAGGCCTTGTCACTGGGGTGGGAAAAATCCCACACCCGGATTCCGGTCTATCAGGGGCGGGTCTATCAGATGGTGGGGTTTATCAACTGCCAGGATCTGATGAACCAGGACGAACAAACCGCCATCAAGCCCTTCATTCGTCCGGTACGATTCGTTCCCGGGGCCATGCGCATTGAATCCCTCTTTTTGGAGTTTCACAAGGAGGGCAAGCGGGTGGCCATGGTGGTGGATGAGTATGGTGCGGCAGAAGGGATGATCACCCTTGAGGATATCATGGAGCGGATCGTCGGTGAGATGGAGGATGAATATGACGTCAAGGAGGATCCTTCCCGGGTGATCGGCAAGCTGGGGGAGGGACGTTTTCTCCTCAACCCCCGCATCGATCTGATCGCTCTGGAAGAGGAGTTGGGGATCCATCTGGCTGACGGCAATTATGAAACTTTGGCGGGATTTTTGCTGGAAAAAGCCCGGGACATTCCCAAGGTTGGGGAGGTGATTCGCAGTGAGGGGGTTACTTTCCGAATTCAAAAAGTCTCCAAAAACGCCATTCTGGAGGTGGAAGCCCAGTTGTGAGTCCGGAATGGTCGAAGAGAGGCATGATTTTGAAAAAACAGTGGGAATGGCGTTAACCCGCTTGCGATTTTGGTGGCTTTATCGCATCATTCGCTCGATAATTTTTATTCATCAGTATCCTAACGTTGCCATCATTCGGCTTTAGGGGAGTTTGATATGCCGACAACCAGTTTGACTGTGGACCTTCTCGCAGGGGAGAGCATGCGCGTCGTGGGTCCGGGTTCTGTAGAATTTACCGCTCCGGAAGTGATCCCTGCCATGAAGGGTGCTGCGGGCAAAACCATCGCCGGGCAAGGGGCTGTAGGCAAGGCTGCCGTTACCAAGGGCGGCATTGTTGCCGGTTCCGGTAAGGGCATGGCTGTTGCCGCCGCTTCTTCCAACACCATCTGGACCGGCAAAGGCTTGAGCCTGGGACTGGGATTGGGCCTGGGGGCTTGGGGGCCGGTCATCGTGGTCTCTGCCGCTGCCGCAGGATATTATTATTGGAAAAAACAGCAAACCCCGAAACTTTGGCCCTTTTAGATAGGAAGCTCTGGCCGCTGGAGAGTCTGCCAGGTGTTTGATATTGGGGATAAAACTGACCTATGCTCCTCACGGCGCCACCTGAGGGGGGATGGGTCAAAAAATGACTTGTAGAGCGATAGGGAGAGGGATATGGCCTTAGGTGCTGGCAAAGTGGGGACGGGAGTGGCTTTGCGTAAAGCCCAGATGAACATGCCCGGTGCATTGAAAGCCGCCGGTAGCAAGGGGATGCTGCCCATTGCCGCCAAAGGGGGATTCATGGGTGTGGCTTGGGGGCCGGTCATTCTGGTAGGTGTGTTGGCTGCAGTCGGAGTAGGCATTTACAACTATATGAACAAGCCTGGCCAGGAAGCTGTGGAAGAAGTCACCACTACTGAAATCGAGGCGGTGGAAGAGGCTGGCTGACGCCCCTTGGGAAAAATGGACTGCGGCTGGCAGGTTCCGGTTTTTTGCCGGGTATGATACCAGCAGGTTTGATCCTCCGGGCCGGGATGTCGAAGGGTGGAACCAGAGAGTCGAAGTCATGGAAAGAAACGATTTGGGGGGCTTTATGCCCCCTTTTTCATGAATTTTTTTGGAGAGGGCTCTAGACTCATTCCAGAAAATACGATAAGAAATCGTGAGGATGTATACGGTTTCCATTTTCAATAACAAGGGGGGCGTCGGCAAGTCCACCTTGACGGTCTTTATGGCCGACTTTTTGGCTACTCTGCGGGTACGGGAGCGGCACCTGCGGGTTTTGGTCATCGACATGGATGCCCAGGGCTCCTGTGCCACCTCCCTGCTGGGCTCCAGCCGCTCTTCTGAAGCCAAAAGGCAGGGGCATACCTTGGCGCGCCTAGCCAACGCCGTCAAACAGCCTCAGGCGGATATCACCCCTTACCTGATCAAACGCCCCCGTTCCCGTCCCAAAGGGCGCACCCAGCCCCTACCGGAGTTGTCGGTGGTGGTGCCGGATCGAGGGGAAATTTTCGCCTTTGAAGCCAACCCCCTCCATCATCTCACCCTTCTGCGGGATCGTCTGATTCCGGCACTGGAACCCTATTTTGACTTTGTCCTGATCGACCAGGCCGGGAATGTTGATGCCAGGAATCTGATGGCCATCAACGGTCTGGTGATGAGCGATGCGGTGTTGGTGCCGGTAGAGCCCTCCCGGATCAGCTTGAACGCCATGCCCGACACCATGGAGACGATTCGCCACGCTCGGGAACGGGGAGATGGTATTCATCCGGAGCTGTTGGGTCTGGTGCTTAACAAGGCCGACCGCCGCACCAAGCAATTCAAGCTGCATCTGCCCGATATTCAGGAGCTGGCCCGGGCCCTTGAGACTCCCTGGTTTGAAAATCATCTACCCAACGCCCCGGGGCTGGCCAGCGCCACCGACGACAGCCTGGCCTTTGAATCACTCAGGGAGCGTTATGGCGGCTACTATGAGCAGATTCGCAAGGTGGTCAAAGAGGTCCTGGATCGTCTCCGCACGCTTCAGTCTCAGCACAGCTAGTCTGCTCTGACGGTCATTCCGGGAGAAGTCTCCGCAGGGGCTGCTCAGATCCTTCAGAGTGAACTCCCTGTTAATCCAGAGTGATCCAGGGCGAATCAGTTCAATCCAGCTCTTTTTTGGCGGTCCAGGCCAGTGTGCCCCAGCCAAAAATAAAGCAAAAACCGCCGATGGGGGTGAGCCAGGCAAACGCTTTCACTCCGGTAAAAACCAGCAGATAGAGGCCGCCGGAAAAGAGGAGAATGCCCATCAGGAGCAGACGTCCTGCCCAGAGCAGACCCTTGGCATCGGGAAAGCGAAACAGCAATCCACCAATCAGCATCAGCCCCAGGGCGTGGTGCATCTGATAGGTGACCCCCTTGCGGAAGGTGATCAGGCGCTCAGGGTCGATCTGATCATGGAGATCATGGGCTCCGTAAGCCCCTAAAATCACTGCCAGACCAGCTGCGACGGCACCCCAAAAAAGCAATCCCTTTGCGTTCATCGTCATCTCCTGAATCATTTGGGTTGGCGGCTTCCACCGGATCCGGATTGCAAAGGCTTTTTTGGTTGGCTGGAGCCGGGGGTCAGGGGGTATTCTCCAGGAGCATCAAAGTCGGGTCAATGTTCGGCTGCCATTGACTTTGACATCGTTTTGGCATGTTATATGCCGTTGCGCAGGGTTTTCTGTCTGATCCCCATGGGCTCCTTTGGGAATTCATCCGGAGATTTCAGGCATCCGGCGCAAAGGGCTATCTGATCCATCCTGATCGACCACGTTGTTTATTGGAGGGGGCATCTCCATGCTGCGCCGGGCTCTTATTGTCGGTAACTGGAAGATGAACGGGCTGTTGGAAGGAGCTTTGGAGCTTGGAGAAGGCATCCAGGCCGGGCTTGCCGAGCGGGAAGGGCGCAAGGTGATCTGCGAGGTGGTGATCTGCCCGCCGTTCATCGCGTTGCACCCCTTGAATGAACGGCTCGGAGGCTCCTCTCTCAAGCTGGGTGGGCAAAACATGTCCGCCGAGGGAATGGGCGCGCACACCGGTGAAATATCCGGGCTCATGCTGCGCAATGTCGGCTGTCGCTATGTCCTTTTGGGCCATTCCGAACGTCGGGAAATGTATGGCGAAACCGATGCCCTGGTGGCTAAAAAAACAGCCGTCGCCTTCCAGGATGGTTTAAATCCCATCGTCTGTCTGGGAGAAAAAGAAGCCGAGCGGGATGGGGGGCAAACCCTGGAGGTGGTGGCGGCACAGCTCGAAGCCGTGATACCAAGCCTGCCGGAACCCCTCAGTCAGCGGCAAAAACTGGTGGTGGCCTATGAACCCGTCTGGGCCATCGGTACCGGTCGCAACGCCACCCCGGAGCAGGCCCAGGAGGTGCATGGCTTTTTGCGTGAACGCCTGGTGGATCTCCTGGGGGAAAAAGTCGGTAATCGCATCCGCCTGCTTTATGGCGGCTCCATGAAGCCCGGCAACGCTGCCGCTTTGCTGACGCAACCGGATGTGGATGGGGGGCTGATTGGTGGGGCTTCCCTGAAGGTCAGCGATTTCTTGGCCATCATCGACGCGCTGCCCAGCTGAAAAAAAGAGCAGCCTTTGGCTAAGACACCGAGCCTTGGGCCAGGTATAACCTAAGACACTCAATCCATCGGAATCACCTCAAGCACCGATGGCTTAACGCACTGGAGTTGGTTGCAAATGTCGCTGATCATCACTGTCATACACATCATGGTTTCCGTGGCCCTCGTTTTTGTGGTCTTGCTGCAAAAAGGCAGTGGCGCCGACATGGGCTCCGCTTTCGGCGGGAGTTCCCAATCCGTTTTTGGCGCTCAGGGCTCTGGAAGCTTTCTGGGCAAGCTGACTGCCGGTTTGGCTACGATCTTTATGATTACCAGTCTCACTCTGGCCTTTTTCACCACCCAGGAAAGTGCGGGCATCTCCATTATGAGCGAGCCGGTGGTTGAGCAGAGCCAACCTGCTGATGATATGCCGACTCCCCCATCAGCTCCCCTTGCTCCAACAGCTCCGGCTGCTCCAGCCGCTCCTTCCATACCCGCACCGGTGGAAATGCCTTCGGAGGGAGATGACTCCATTCCTTCCGTGCCCAAAGCGGGTGGATGAGAAGAGCCTGACGAAATAAGAAGGGCAGGGGGGCCGTTGACCGTTGAAAGCTGTCCGCCTGGCCGACGCGTGGGTTTTGGGTCGGGGCTGGGGATTGGCTTGATGCCAGCTCACTTCCGATTGTGAAGATTTGGATGAAGATTCAAAAAAAAGCCCTTGGGGGGGAGATCTCCCAAGGGCTTTTTTGGTTTTTTTGGAGGGTCTGGCGTCAATGCCGAAGGATTTTAGCGGGTAAATTTTTTGTAGTGCACCCGCTGAGGTTGATTGGCTTGTTCCCCCAACCGCTGGCGACGATCCGCTTCATAATCCTGATAGTTCCCCTCCCGGAATACCGCTTGGGAGTCTCCCTCAAACGCCAGAATGTGGGTGGCGATCCGGTCCAAAAACCAGCGATCATGGGAGACCACCACCGCACTGCCGGCAAATGAGAGGAGCGCTTCTTCCAAAGCCCGCAGGGTTTCGACATCCAGATCGTTGGTGGGCTCATCCAAAAGCAGGAGATTGCCTCCGGCCTTGACGATGCTGGCCAAATGAACCCGATTGCGCTCCCCGCCGGAAAGCTGGTTCATTTTTTTCTGCTGATCCGCTCCCTTGAAGTTAAACCACGAGACATAGGCCCGGGAGCTGACATCCCGTCCCCCCAGCTCTAGATTATCCTGACCTTCGGAGATGGTCTCCCAGACGCTTTTTTCCGGGTCGAGGCCGATGCGGTTTTGATCCACGTGGGCCAGTTTTACCGAATCCCCCAATTTGAGCGCGCCACCATCCGGGGTTTCCTCTCCGGTCAAAAGACGCAAAAAGGTCGATTTACCCGTACCATTGCCACCGATCACCCCCAAAATCGCCCCTCTGGGGAGCTTGAATGAGAGGTTTTCCATCAACAGACGCCCCGGAAACCCCTTGGAGAGGCCATCGGCTTCGATCACCAGCTCCCCCAATCGGGGGCCTGAGGGGATGAACAGGGAGTGGGTCTCCCGGCGCTGCTCTTTGGACTGGGCCGCCAGCTCCTCATAAGCTTTGACCCGGGCCTTGCTCTTGGCTCTTCGGGCGGATGGGGAGGCCTGCACCCACTCCAGCTCCCCTCGCAGCCGCTTGCGCAGGGCTTCATCGGAGCGTTTTTCCTGGGCCAGACGATTTTCCTTCTGCTCCAGCCAGCTGGAATAGTTGCCCTTCCAGGGGATGCCGTGGCCCCGATCCAGCTCCAAAATCCACCCGGCGACATTGTCGAGAAAATAGCGATCATGGGTGACCGCCACCACCATGCCGGGATATTCATGGAGATAGCGCTCCAGCCAAGCCACTGATTCGGCATCGAGATGGTTGGTGGGCTCATCCAGGAGCAGAATGTCCGGGGCTTGCAGCAACAGCCGACAGAGTGCCACCCGTCGTTTTTCACCGCCGGAGAGATGGTTGACCTCCGACTCCCAGGGGGGCAGGCGCAGGGCATCAGCGGCGATCTCCAGGCGGTTTTCCAGGTTCCAGCCATCCAACCGGTCGATCTCTTCCTGAAGCTCCCCCTGCTCCTCCATGAGGGCGTTCATCTCATCGTCGTCGGTCACCTCGCCAAACTTCATGGAGACTTCGTTGAAGCGGTCCAGGGCTCTCTTGACTTCAGCCACCCCCTCTTCAACATTGCCCCGCACATCCTTGTTGGGGTCGAGCTGGGGCTCCTGGGGGAGATATCCCGCCTGGATGCCGTCAGCGGGCCGGGCATCGCCGTCAAAGCTTTCATCGAGCCCAGCCATGATTTTCAGCAGGGAGGATTTCCCAGCGCCGTTCAGCCCCAGCACACCGATCTTGGCTCCTGGAAAAAAGGCCAGGGTGATGTTGGAGAGGATCACCCGTTTGGGGGGGACCACTTTGGTCACCCGATGCATGGTATAGACGAATTGTGGATCAGCCATCAGAAGAGGTTCCTGTTGTTCAAGGAGGGCACGCTCTCTGCCGTCAGGGGGCAGAGAGCGTGATGATTATGGATAGGGGGTAGCTGCGTCGGATCAGGCTTTGACCAGGGTGCGCCACTGGGGATAGTCCGACACCTTGCCTTTGACCACATCGAAAAACCGGCTCTGAATTTTTTCAGTGACCGGACCCCGGCCACCGGCACCGATCTGGCGGCCATCAAGCTCCCGGATGGGGGTGACTTCCGCAGCGGTCCCGGTGAAAAAAGCTTCGTCGGCAATGAGAACCTCATCCCGGGGGAATCGCTGTTCCAGCACCTTCATGCCCATTTCAGCGGCCAACACCATCACCGTATCCCGGGTGATGCCGTTGAGGGCGGAATCCAGGGGCGGGGTGTGGAGCATGTTGCCTTTGACCAGAAAAATGTTTTCTCCGGGGCCTTCGGCCACATACCCTTCCGGATCCAGCAGCAGGGCCTCATCAAAGCCGCTGGCTTTGGCTTCAGTCTTGGCCAAAATGGAATTGGGATAGTTCCCTACCGCCTTGGCACGGGTCATGATGGTGTTGGGGTGGTGGCGGGTGTAGGAGGAGGTTTTGATGCGAATACCGTTGATAAGCCCCTCATCCCCCAGATAGGTGCCCCACTCCCAGGCGGCCACGGTCACATGCACGTTGCAGGGCTCGGGGTTGAGGCCCATGCTTTCGGCCCCCAAAAAAACCAGCGGGCGGATATAGCCGGATTGCAGTGCATTGGCCCGAATCACCTCCAGGCACGATTCCACCATCTCCTCACGGGAATAGGGAATCTTCATGCCCAGAATATGGGCGGATTCGAAGAGACGTTTGATGTGTTCGTCCAACCGGAAGATCGCCGGTCCCTGGTCGGTTTCATAGCAGCGAATGCCTTCGAATACGCCAAAGCCGTAGTGCAGGGTATGGGTCAAGACATGGACCTTGGCTTCCCGCCAATCAACGAGTGTTCCGTCCAACCAGATTTTTCCATCCTTGTCCCACATGGCGTTGCTCACGGCCTTTTCCCCTTGATAGTAGCTGTGGATTTTTCAGTAAACCGCCTATTTTTAACCATTATCCTCCCCCAAGCCAACCCGGTTTGATCGTTTTTCGCTCTTTTTCAGGTGAGTAGGGGGGGATGGTGGCATCAGGATAGGTGAGTAGAGGTCGTGGAAGGTCGGTTCGTGATGAGTGACTGGAGAGTGAGATGAAGCAACCGGCAGAGCCCATCGGGTGCGGTTTTCCCGGATTAGAGGCTGGTTTCGTCGGAATTTTGGCGGGAAAGCAAAGAGGGATGGGTTGCATGGGGGGATACTTCGGGTTTTGACGTGGTTGGCCGTGAGTGTCAGGCTTTTCGGCTGTAGCGACGGGGGTTTGTTTTTGTTGGTATTATAATTGCAAAGTATCGACTGAGAAAAATGGTTGAAGAATAGAAGGCTATCGGGCTTGGGGCTTGAAATCGATAGGCCAGTCCAGAGGCCCATACCGACCCTGGGAGCGGGTCCGCCGATCAGTAAAAGTTTGGAGATATGGGGCATGAGTGATCCCATCACACCAAGAACAGGGGGGATTCTTGAGTTTCCGGCCGGGGGCCAGGGACAAGAGGAAAAGTCAATCCTGTGGGAAGGCAAGCAGGCGGGCTTCGGGGATCTCCTCGATACGGTCAACCCCCTCCAGCACCTACCGGTGGTCTCCCAGCTTTATCGCCAAAATACCGGGGATAATATCGGAAATCTGCCAAAACTCTTGGGGGGGACTCTGGTAGGCACCCTGACCGGTAACGCTCCGATGGCTGCGGTTTCGGCTGTGGCGGATATTTTGGTCAAGGAGAGCAGTGGTCGGGATGTGGGTGAAAACATTCTCGCCCTGGTCACTCCCCCGACGACCCCCCGGGAAAACTATACGGTGGTGGGGTCCGGGGTGCCGACGGCCAATCGCGAGGCCCCGGGAACAGCTGGTAACAGAACCGCTTATCAGCAGCATGGGTTTCAGATTTATGCCGGTGGCTCAAGTTATGCTGTTGCTGAAGCCACCAGCGGCTCATCGGTGGCGGGAAGTGGGGGCCTATCCGAGGAGGATGAGTCGTCACGGAATTCGTCAAATTAACGCAATATCGACCTGAACATACAACAAATCAACACCTTCGGGGTTACCATAATGGTCCAGCTGTTCAAAATAAAAAAAAATCAAAAATCCTCCCAAAATGAGCTTGGTCAAGGAGAGGGTGACAGCCCCCGGGTTGTGCTGGAAAACAGGCCTTTGACCCGGGGAGAGGTGAACGACCATCTCAAGGATATCATTCGCCTGGCTCGGGAAGAGCGTCTGGAATGGGCCGTGCCCCTGGTGGAGTCCCTGCGAAAATCTCTGGCCCATGACAACATGACCGGTAACGTTCCACCAGGCACCCTGACGGTCAACGGCTGGATGCGTTTGTTGGCCGAATGGGAGCGTCAGATTGTGATGCTCAAGGAGCGGCAACGCCACTTCACCCTGCGTTTCTTTGAAGATTATCTTGAGCAGAGTACGGCTAGATCTACGCCGCTGGAACCGATTTTGGATCAGCTGCTGACCCTGATGGAAAAGGTACACCTGGAAAAATCCCGGGAAGCGGCCTAGGGGTGTGTTTTAACGGAACAGATCGTGGCTATTGGCGAGTTTGATGGCAGCGGTGTGGCGATAATGGGCGAGGGTTGGGGGAGTGGCGCCAAACGGCAACCCCCATCACTCATTGTTAGGATTCATTGACCCTCGGGGAAGGGATTCCCCGCCTGGAGCCTGTGAACCTTTGAGCTGATCATGGAAGCATCAAAAAAAACAGGCTTCTTCCTGCAAGATGCCCCACGATCGCTTCAGCCCAACCCGGGACTGTTTTTCTCTGCCCCGAGTCATGAGCCGGTGTGGAAAGTGTTGCGCACCTCCCTGGTGCGTGGTGATGGGGTGATTGTCATCGGTGGCCATCCGGGGGTGGGAAAATCCCTTCTGCTGGTGCGGCTCCAGGGCATTCTTCCGGCCAATCGGGACATGACCCTCATTTCCGATCCCGACTCCGATCCCAATCAATTTTTACAGGAATTGATTCGGGGGATTGGGCCTGTGGCTCCCTCCGACCCGGAAAAAGAACAAAACCTGACCCCTCAGGATCTGTTTGACGCACTGGAAAGGCGCGCAGCAGGCAATCGCAAACAGCTGGTCGCTGTGGATCAGGCGGAAACCCTCACTGCCAAACACCTGGAATATTTGAGCATGGCCGTCCAGTTTGCCGACGATGGCCAACGACCGGTACAGGTGCTCCTGACCGGGCGCTTCGAACCCACCGATTATATGTCCTCCCCTGCTTTTCGATATTTGGCGGGAGCTGTGGTTGGTTCAGGGGATTTGACCCCGTTGACATCTTCTGAAACCCGTGAATATGTTCGCTTTTATCTGAAAAAACGCCTGGGCCAGCCCCTGCGGGTGACCCGTCCAGGCATGAATGCCATCCACCGCTTCAGCCGTGGGCTTCCCGGTGAAATCAACTTGCTCATGCAGCGGCTGCTGTTGCGGGTGAAAGAGGGCAATCTCCGGTTTGTGGGGCGCTGGACCGTGCGTCGGGTGGTTTCCGATATTTTGGGAAAACCCAAAAAAACCAAAAAACCCAAAAAGAAAATCATCAAGCGCAATATCCCCTGGGCCTCCATTCTATTGGCTCTGCCCATCGTGGGTTTTCTCATTGGTCAGGTGCTTTCCTACAAGCCTTCTCCGACACCCACGGAGACGCTTTTGGAGAGTGAAAAAAATCTCAACATGGAAACAGTCGAGATTATACAACCTGCCCGGAAGGTTCTGAAACCGAACGAACCGGCGACCCAGGAAGCGGAAGAGAAGTGGAATTGGGAAAACAAGATCACCCCCCCCAGTGAGTCCGCCTCTCCCCAGGTGAGCACACCAGTCAAATCTGCTGTTAAGGCTCCCCCACAGCCAGTGAACGCCAAACCCCGACTCAAGGGAAGTTTGAGGTCATCCAGCAGCGCCAAAAAAACCATCGCTCCCCGGAAAAAAAGCGTCCCTACCGCCAAACCCCAGAAGAGCAGCTCCTCCAGCCTGAGCTGGCAAGCCAACACACCAGCTAAAAAGCACCCCCAGACAAGCCCCATTGTCAGCCAACCGATCGCGGTGATTCCTCAGACCGAAGACGAGGGGATAAACTGGTCCACCCCGGCCTCCTCTCTGGGGAGTGTTGAAGAGAGCATGGCGCCTTCTGAGTTGGAAATAACCGAAAGCCAAACCAGAGGCGTTCCATCCAGGGATTCCCGGGAAAGCAGTCAAAATAGTGTCGCCATTCCCAAGGCGCTTCCGGTGGTTCCCAGGGGGAGCCCGGTGCTTGCCACCGAAGAGACTTTGCGTGCCAAGGGGCTCATCTATGTGGTTCAGATCGGTTCATATATCAATCGAGCCAATGCCGAACAGGTGGCTTTGGGGTTGATGGCCAAAGGGCTTCATCCCTATGTTCATCTCTTCCAGCGGGGCAATAAACGTTGGTATTCGGCCCGTTTGAACTATCGTGACCGGAACATGGCGGACCGGATGGCCCAGGAGATCAAAAGGCAGGAAAAATTGCCGGTTCAGGTGATCCCGCTTTATTACGAGTAAGGTTTTGACAGCTAAAAATATTTGGTCTGTTTGGTGGGCTCTCTGGAGGCGGGATGTTCGGTAGGGTGAGGTCGATCATTTGGCCTTGAAAAAAAGTTTCTCTGGGCGAGGATTCAGGCACCTTTTTATAAATAATCTGTCATAATCAATATATATGGCTGGACTGGATCGAGACCTTCGATTAGCGGATCAAAGACCATGAACCTGCTGAAGGAGTATGCAAAGCGCTTTACCCCCGGGTTTTTCCTGTCCGGGGAGGTGATTTCCGTTAAAGGCAAACGGGTCCGGGTCGGTACCCGGTATGGGGTTTTGGAGTTTCCGGGAAAAGGTTTGAAGCCGGAGGATCAGGTGGTGATCATTGACGGCGTTGCCGTCAAGAAAAAACCTCGCCACGATATTGGATTTCGAGTTTGAGCCAATGAAAAAGAAAATCAAATTGTTTCGAAAGCAGCATCAAGAGCTGCTGGTTTTGGTGGGTGAGATTTCCGAACTGCTGGAAAAAGAGGGCGGGGAGTGGGAGTCGGAGCGTATTTTTACCCTGCTGAAAAAATTGAGTCGGGAAGTCAAAGGGCATCTGGCTACCGAGGATATGGAGCTTTATCCCAAGCTCCTGGCCCGTAAGGACACCAACATCCGGCGGATTGCCTTGGATTTTTTTTGTGATATCAGTGAGCTGGGTTTTGTCTTTGAGCAATATCAAAAAAAATGGTCTGGTGAGGAGTTGATTCGGCTTAATCCCAAGACCTTTACCCAGGAGAGCCGAAAGATTTTTGAAGCGCTCAACGAACGCATCCAAAATGAGGAGAGTGCCTTCTTTCCTCTCTTCGACAAAAATTGAAACCACGTCGAAAATATCCCCCGGGGATCCGCTACACTCTCTCCCTTCCCCCCACGCTATCGGAGGACTGAGGTATGGCGGAAATCATCGAACTCTCCCAGTGGCGCTGGGAACAGTTGGCCAAGGAAAAAGCCCAGCGGCAGGCTCTGGTACTCCAGGCGGAAGTGTTGGCTGAAACCGGGGAGTTGCGTGGGGCAACCCGGAATATGCGCAAGCTGATGAGGAGTTGGGAAGAGGTGGCGCTGGATGTCAGCCAGGAAGGGATTGGACCCGATGCCCTTCAGGAGGAGAGACAGCTGTTGGAACGGCTGCAGGCAGCCCGACAGCGGCTGATGGATCGCAGAGCCAAACACTATGAGGATAACAATCGGGTTCACCAGCAACAGATACTCAACGAAATCCAGGCCCATCAGGGTCAGATCAGGCAGTTGCGTCTTGCTTTGAGCCAGGATTATCGGCAGGTGGAGGCGCTGACGGCCCAGGATGAGCCCTCCTCCGATTCAGTAGAGACCCTCAAGCGCTCCATCGCCCTCAAAGAGCAGCGTATCAAGGATATCTCCCGCTTGATCACCGATCTGGAGGCTCGAACCCACAATTTGTAGCCTCTTCCAGTCTGCTTCCTGCCAACACTCTCACCGGTCCAAAGCTAAAGAGGAGCTGTCAGGAACCTCCCTGTTTCTGACAGCTCCTGCTGGTCATATCTGCTTCCAAAAGGGAGAGCGTTTTCCCTGCCTGCCAAAGCCATTTTCACAGGCCTGACTGGATAGCGTGCCGATCAAATCAACGGCCAGGCAGGGCATCCAGAGCGGCGCGAATTTTTTGATCCACCTCGCCAGCAACAGCCGTTACTTCCGGATTGTCGATCACCCGGCCCATGGCCTTGGGATCCATCGCGGACACTTCCACCCCCTGGGCGCTCTCCCGGATGACGACGTTACAGGGCAGGAAAACGGCAATGTCAGGCACAGCTGTGGTGGCTCGAAGGGCCATGGGGGGGTTGCAGGCACCGAGAATCAGGGTGCGGGGGGTGTCCGCTCCCAGTTTATTCTTGAGGGTGGCTGCCACATCGATTTCGCTCAAAATACCAAATCCCTGATCAGCCAACGCCTTGCGTGCGGCTTCCACGGTCTCTTCATAACTGCCTGCAACGGCTTTGACGATGGCATAATCGATTGGTGCTTGGCTCATGATTTTTCTCCCTTGATCACAACATGATGGGTGGAGGCGGGGGCTGCCATCCTCCGGATCTGTTTCGGCACCCCTGAAAGGTGCCATGGCTTCAGGTCAAAAGGAGGCTTGGATGGTTTGGTGAATGACCTCTGGTTTCCAGGAGGGCTGCCGATCCAACGCCCCGGCCCATTTTCTTCACTTAATCCCTGCCACCTGCTTGATTTCCATCTGTTTTGTTTGATTCGATGCTTTGTTGGTCCAATTCCTTTGAACAAGAGCAGGAGGCCCATGCCAAATAGGGTGGAGGTGATTCCAAGTGATATCTCATCCACCGAAGTGGTGATCTCCTGAGTGATCAAAATAGAGGGATCCCGGGGAGATTTAACTCCAAACACTGATTTAAGGGAGCCCCGGTTAGCCAGAAAAGTTCCTGGGAGTTGGCACGATCATGGGTTTAAATCCTCAGGCATCAGAGGTGGAAGATGGTTTAAGACCTGATTTAGAGCCTCCTGGGTGACATAGTGGCTTGGGTTGAGGCCCATTTTTTTTTGAAAGGCGCG
Organism: Magnetococcales bacterium; assembly: GCA_015232395.1. Taxonomy (NCBI): domain Bacteria; kingdom Pseudomonadati; phylum Pseudomonadota; class Magnetococcia; order Magnetococcales; species Magnetococcales bacterium. The sequence goes on from JADFZT010000035.1 coordinate 36,213, forward strand.
GATGGCGATCAGGGTGTTGGGGCCGGGCAGTCCATCTGCCGGGCCGGGATCGATTCCCAGGAGCGTTAGGCGGCGTTGTACCTCTTTGACGGTCTTTCGCAGGGAGTTGATGTCGCTGCGGTGCAGGCCGTTTTGCTCCTCCAGCTGTCGGATCAAATGGGCGTGTTCCTCCCGGGCTGCCACCGAGCGGGGATTGTCCGCTCCCAGGTCTGCTACGAAAATGGCCAGGGCCGTGCGTAGATTTTCTTCAGCCAAAATCTCTTTTTCCTGAGCGATCAGACAGCGGCCAAGGCCACTTTTAAGGCGTCCCAAGCGGGCATCCCGGGGATGTTCAGCCTGCTGCCACAGGAAGGTTGCCCGGGAGAAAAGTTCCTGGGCGGGGGTGTGTTGATTTTCCATATAGTGGTTTTCTGCCAGGCTCACCATCGCCAGAATGGTGCGAGGATCTTCGGCACCATAAATTTTTTCCAGAAGTGCCAAGGCTCGCTGAAAAACAGGTCGGCCATGGGCAGGATTGTTGAGTAGCTGGTGGGCCGTGGCCAGGCGGGAGAGAATCGGTATCAGGTCGGGGTGTTGTGTGCCGTTGATGTTTTCAGCAATGGCCAGGGCTGTCTTGAGTTGCTCCAGGGATTTTTCAGGATTTCCCGCCAGATTTTCCAGCTTGGCCATCTCTACCAGCACACCTACCCGCAGGGGATGGTAGGGGCCGGGGGTTTCCATGAGGATTTTTTGAGCCTGTTCGTAGAGCGGTGCGGCTTGGTTGGGATTTTCGGAGTGGGCTAAAATTTCCGCCTCCCGGATCAGATGGACAGCCAGGGCGGGGTTGTCGGATTTTTGCTTTTTTTGCTGGATTTGATAGCTTCTTTGCCGATAGCTGTGGGCCTTTTGGGGCTCTTCGACAGCTTCAGCGGCTTTGGCCAGTCCTGAAAGAGCCGGTTCCAGAAAAAGATGTTCAGGGCCATGGCTTTTTTCCAAAATGGACAGTGCCCGGGCAAACTGTTCAGCGGCCTCTTGGGGCTGGTCCAGGGTCAGGCGGATTTTGCCCAACTCCACCAACGGATTGGCGAGCAGAGGGTGATCTTCCCCCAGGGATTTTTCTTGTAGCAGAATAGCCCGGGTGAGGGGGGATGCGGCCTTTTGGGGTTGGTGATGGCTTTGATAAAACCGGGCAATCTGAAAAAGACTCCAGGCCAGACGGGGGTTTTCCGGGCCCAGCCTTTCCCCTTCCCGAACCAACGCCGCAAACCGTTCTTCAGCCTCCTCCAGGGGGATCTCCCGGGTGATGCTGAAAGCCTCTTGGGCGCGCTCCTGCCAAGCTTTTTCAGCCGCAGGGATGGGCGTGGTCCAAAGTGATGCGATGAGCCATCCGGCCAAAAGGAGCCCGGGTCTGTTTCTCATCAGACCATCGCCAGAGTGCTTGGTGGAAATCTCCGCCATATTTCAGCCCCATCTCCCGTTCATCCCGTCACGCGTCACAGTCAGGGGTGAGATGGAGAAAAAAATCGGTGCGGGATCGCCGCGTAAGGTTTTCATGATTCGAAAAGGTGCTCTGATACCCAAGTCGGGGAGTGTCGGCCAGGAAAAAAAGAGATTTTGCTATCGATCCTGCCTGAATGGTGCAGCCAAACTCTATTTGGTATCAACGCCACACGCTGTTGGCAAGGGGTTTGGAACCTATTGCGGGATAATTGCCTTGGTTTGAGTGGCAAGTGTTGAGGTGAAATGGGGAATGATGAGTGACAGGGAGGGGGGTGGGATGGTCTTGGCCGATCAAGCGGTGGATGAAAATTTAAATTTTTCTTCCTTCAAAAGGTGGATAAAATCCTCTTCGGTCAACGGCGGGCTGTAATGGTATCCCTGGATTTCGTCGCAGCCGTTTACCCGTAAAAATTCCAGCTGGTCCGCATTTTCGACCCCTTCGGCGACGACCTTGAGATGCAGCCCTCTGGCGATGGCGATGGTGGCGGAAACAATGGCGGCATCCTCTGAATCATCGGGCAGGTGCATCACAAAGGAGCGGTCGATCTTGAGGGTGTGGATGGGAAATTGTTTCAGATAGCTCAAGGAGGAGTAGCCGGTGCCAAAATCATCCACCGAAATGAAAACCCCCATGTCGTTGAGCTGCCCCATGGTGGCGATCACTTGTTTCACATCCACCATGGCGGTGCTTTCAGTGATTTCCAGCTCTAACAGTTGTGCCGGAATACCGCTTTTGGCCAGGGTGGCTTCTACGGTTTCCAGGAGATCCTCCTGTTGAAACTGCCGGGCGGAAAGGTTGACCCCAACCCGTAAGGGTCCCAGCCCCAGGTCCATGCAACTGCGGGCCATCTGGCAGGCTTCCTTGAGAATCCACAGCCCCAAGGGCACGATCAGTCCGGTCTCTTCAGCCAGGGGGATGAAATCCAGGGGGGAGACAGTTCCCACCTTCGGCCTGTTCCAGCGGACCAGTGCCTCCATGCCCACAATACGACCAGAGGTGAGATCCACCTTGGGCTGGTAGTGGAGGAGATATTCCTGACGCTCCAGGGCCTGACGCATATCCCCTTCCAGGACCAGGCGGTTTTCTGCCTGCTCCCCCATCATCCGGGTATAAAACTGACACTGGTCCCGACCGGCATTTTTGGCGCGGGTCACCGCAATTTCGGCGTTTTTGATCAGGGTTTGGGCGTTGTCCCCGTCATCCGGAAACAGGGAGACGCCGATGCTGGCGGTGAGAAACAGCTCCCGGGCTTCGAATCGGTAGGGGCGTGAGAGGGCGGTGACCAGTTTGCGCACCACGTGGACCGTATCGGTATATTCCTTGATGTCCCGTATGATCAGAGCAAAGGAGTCTCCCGAAAGCCGTCCGGTGGTGTCCCCCTCTCTGAGCACCCCTTGAAGTCGGGAGGCGGTTTCCTGTAGCAGCATATCGCCACTGGCAAAGCCCAGGCTGTTGTTGACATCCTTGAACCGGTCCAGGTTGAAGACCAGAATCATGATTTTTTCCTGGTCCCGGTGGGCGTGACGTATGGCCTGTTGCAAGCGGTCTTGGAAAAGATTGCGATTGGGCAGGCTGGTCAGGGTGTCGTGAAAAATGGTGTAACGCAGCTCTTCTTCGCTACGCTTGATATCGGTGAGGTCGTGAAACAGCCCGACAAAGTTGGTGATGGTCCCGTTTTTGTCCCGAATGGCGGTGATGGTGAGGCTCTGGGGAAAGGCCTCCCCATCTTTACGGCGGTTCCAGATCTCTCCCTGCCATTGACCCTGGTTGGTGATCTGATCCCACATTTCCCGGTAAAAACCGCTCTCCTGACGACCTGATCGGAGCAGTCGGGGATTTTTGCCGATCACCTCCTGGGGGGTGTAGCCGGTAATGGCGCTGAAAGCGGGATTGACCGATTGGATCATGCCTTCACTGTCGGTCACCATCACCCCTTCGATGGCGTTGTCAAACACCTGGGTGGTGATTTGGATGTGGTCTTCGGCCAGATGCATGGCATCGTTGAAGACCCGGGTGGCGATTTTGAGCTTGTTTTCCGCTTCCCGGCGTTCGGTTATGTCCAGGAGGGTGCAGAGCATGCGTACCGGACGGCCCTTGGCATCCCGGTCCACCTCGCCCTGGGAGAGGGTAAAACGAACCGAGCCGTCCGGGCGGACCATGCGGTGTTCCAGGTTGAACGCCTGTTTTTCAAAGAGTGCGGCATCCAGGGTTCTTTGAAAATGATCCCGGTCTTCGGGGTGGATGGCATCCAAAAAAGAGCCCTGATTGGGAAGATGCTCACCGATGGGTAGATCAAGGATTCGAAACACCTCATCGGACCAAAGGCTGGTGCCCGCCGTGATGTCCCACTCCCAGTTGCCCAAATGGGCAATTTCTTGGGCCTTGGCCAGTCGCTGTCGGTTGTTTTCCAGAGCGGCTTCGGCTTTTTTTCGTTCGGTGATGTCCTGGATGATGGCAGAAAAAAAGCGGGCACCGTCGGAAATACCGGTGCCCAGGGAGATGGAGACTGGAAATTCAGTGCCATCCTGGCGCTGGGCATAGGTTTCGAAGGTTTTTTTCGGGGTGAAGGGGTGTCTGGCGCGGCTGACCTCTCTCAAACCATTGATATGGTCCTGCCGATAGCGCTCGGGCATCAGCCGGGTCAGGGGTTGGCCCAGGATCTCTTTTTCCTGAAAGCCGAAGATCGCCTCAGCCCCCAGATTCCAAAAGGTGACGAGCCCCTCTTCGTTGGCGGCGATGATGGCGTTGGTGGCGGATTGGGCCAAGGCCCGAAACCGTTCCTCACTCTTTTCCAGCGCCCGTAGATCCCGATAAGCCCGCAGGCAGACCATCACCGTTGAGATCAGTTTTTGATCCGAAAGATCGGTCTTTTCCTTGTAGTCGTTGATATCGTACTGGGAGATCACCGACATTTCCGGCGCCTGACCCGGTTGACCGGTTCTCAGGATGATCCGCACAAAGGGATTTTTCAGCTCCTGGCGGATGTAGCGGGCCACTTCCAGGCCAGCATCATCGGTCTCCATCACCACATCCAGGAGCAGGATAGCCGTATCCGGGTGTTCCGCCAGCATCCGTTTGGCATCGGCCCCGGAGTAGCCGCTCAACAGGTTGAGATCCAGCCCGTCAAAGTGAATGCCCCGGAGGATAACCCGGGTCAGGGCGTGGATATCCACATCATCGTCGATGATCATCACTTTCCAGGGGGATTGTTCTTTTCTGGAAAGAGAGTCGGTGGGCAGGTTGGCTCTTTCAGACGGCTCCTCTTCATCCGCGAAGGCGAGTTCGTCTTCGGGATGGGGGGGGGGGTGGGCGAGAAATACCCGTTTATCAGAGGTAGCCATGGGCCGTATCATTTATCAATTCCCGCTTCTCTGGCAAGGCCTTCCATGTGGCTGTTTCCTTGAATGGCAGCTGTTGTATCAATTGAATTTAATTAATTCATTGATTATCAAGAAATATGTTTGGCTTGAATAGTGGTTTTTCATCTGTTGGGTTTTGGGATGATTTATCCCGCAATTTGGTGGTTGAGGGAGGGGGCGATTGTTTTTGGTTGTATGGTTGCTTTCATCAGTGGCTACAACAGATGGGCCGGGCGGGCAAACGGCTCCAGGAGAGCTGTTTCGACCTTGATGAGAAAGAAAAAAGATACCTCAGTGGTTATTCTGACGACTGGGTATCCTGATACTCTTCCTGGATGGTAAGGAATGAGTCCAGATTGTCCATGAGCAGATCCACCAGGCGGGGATCAAAGCGTTGGCCCCGCTCCTCTTTGATCAGGGAGACGATTTTGTCCATATCCCACGCCTCCCGATAGCAGCGGTCGTGGAGCAGGGTGTCGAAAACATCCAGCAGGGTGGTGATTCGGGCGTGAATGTGGATCTCCTCCCCTGAAAGTCTCTTGGGGTAGCCATTGCCATCCCAGCGTTCATGGTGCTGTTCAGCAATGACGGCAGCCACCTGAAACACCTTGCGATTGGATTTTTCCAGGATTTTACGCCCCATTTCCGCATGACCCTGCATCACTTGCCACTCGTCGTCCGTCAATTTGCCGGGCTTGTTGAGGATCTGATCGGGTACGCCGATTTTACCCAGATCGTGCATGGGGGAGGCCAGCCAGAGATCTCTGGCGGCATTTTCGGAGAGCCCTGCCAGGCGGGCCAGCCAGCGGGAGCTTTCCGCCACCCGGCGTACATGGTTGCCCCCCTCCTGGGAGCGAATGTCGATCACCTCTCCCAGGGTGAAGGAGACATCCCGCTGGGTATGGAGGATTTCCCGGTTGAGATAGAGATTGTCGAAAGCAAATCCCACGTTGGTGGAAAAAAGTCGGATCAGGGTCTGGTCGGTTTCGGTGAGGGCGTGGCGGCCCTTGAGATAAATCAGGTTTTCGGAGCCGTTATGGGTGCGGAAATAACCCACGAAGGTATCCCCCGAAAAAAGATCCTGGCGGGAGGTGGAAACCTGCTGCAGTTGATCCAGAATGCCGTTGGCCACCACCTCTTCCATGGACTTGCCGATGTGACTGCCATAGCTGCCGTTGGCGGCATAGAGGATATATTTACCCTCTTCGTTGGTGGCGGCGAAACCGGAAGCGGGTTGAACGTAGAGGGAACTCTCCTCCAGATTCAACAGGGCAGCCAGCTGGGTGAGAACACCCGTCGCCAACTGTTTTAACGAGCGGATTTCAAAGAGGCTGCCTGTGGCCTGAACCACCTTTTCCAGACCCTTGCGATTTTTTTCGATGTTGAGCAGATCCCGATAACCCCGCAGGGAGGCGGTAATCACGGTGATCATCTTCTGATCGGTGATATCGGTCTTTTCCTTGTAGTCATTGATATCATACTCGCTGATGACCTCAGGCTCCGGGGCCTGGCCGGGCTGGCCGGTACGCAGCACGATACGGATAAAGCGGTTTTTCAGGGTTTCCCGGACATAACGCACCACATCGAGACCAGCGGTTTCGGTCTCCATCACCACATCCAGCAGCAAGACTGCGATATCGGGGTGGGCCTTGACCAGTTTTTGGGCTTCTTCACCGGAGTGGGCACTCAAAAAGCTGAGTTTTGCCCCCTCGAAGGCAAAATTTTTCAGCACCAGTCGGGTCATGAGATGGACTTCGGGCTGATCGTCGGCGATGAGAATTTTCCAGGGGGCGGGAGCTTTTTCCTCACTGGAGCTTGAGGGGGAATCAGTCGTGGGTTCGTCGGCGAACAGGAGTTCTTCGTTGGAGATGTTGTCGGTCTCATCGTGGCTGTTCATCACAAACCTCTGCTCTCATTCAGTGGGATTCCGGGCAGTAAGTGCTTTGTTGGCTGACAATTCAGTCTGTTTTGGTCAGCACTTTTACAAGTCGGCCCTGGGATTTTATTCGGTCAACTCTTCACACTCTTCCCTGGAAAAGGGGATTCGAATATCAAACTGAGCCCCCCCATCCGGTGCATCCAGACAGAGGATGGTGCCCTTTAGATTACGGGTGATCAGGTTATAGACGATATGCATCCCCAGGCCGCTCCCTCCCTGGCCCCGTTTGGTGGTAAAAAAAGGTTCGAAAATACGATGTTGGAATTCTTTCGGGATACCCATGCCGTTATCCTGGTAGCGTATCAGGATCTCTTCCCCCTGGGGAATCACCACGAGCTTAATGTGGCCCCCTTCGTTGGATTGAAAGCCGTGGTTGAGGGAGTTGATGACCAGGTTGGTGATGATTTGGGAAAAAGCCCCGGGCCGACTTTTGATCAGCAATTTATCGTCACAAACAATATCGAAGGTGTGCCTGGTTTTTTTAAGCCGGGGGCCCAGGCTGATCATGATTTTGTCGATATATTCCCGCAACAGGAAATCCCGGCAGTCGTGGGTTGATTGATCCACAGCGACCTGTTTGAAGGAGCGGATCAGATCGGCTGCCCGTTGCAGGTTGGTGAGAATCATCTCTGTGGATTCGGTGGCTGTTTCAAAATAATTTTCCAGGTCCGAGCGCTTCATGGTGCCGTGTTGATAAAGATCGGCACACTCCTGGGTTTTGCGCTCCAGATGGGAGGCTGCTGTCACGCCGATGCCTACCGGGGTGTTGATTTCGTGGGAAATGCCAGCTACCAACCCCCCAAGAGCTGCCATTTTTTCCGATTGCACCAGTTGGGTCTGGGTGCGCTTGACCATCTCCAGGGAGGAGCGCAGGGCCTCATTGGAATCCTTCAGCTGTTGGGCCTGATCGGCGTCTTTTTGTCGGGCGGTGAGGAGTTCACTTGTCAGGGTTTGAAACTGGTCTCCCATGAGTGCCAGCTGATCCCCCTGGAGGGAGGCGGTGGACTTGAGGCCCAGATGATCGTAGGCAAAGGTCACCATGGAGCGGGTAAATTTTTCGATATTGTGGGCGATCCAAAATACGATAATGAAAAAGACCGAAATTAAAAACAGCTGGCTGGTTGCACGCCAGGTACGGGTCTGGGTGCGGATGGAAGCTTCCAGGTTTTTCAAACGGGTGGCAGGGATCAGGGTGGCAAAATGGAGGATGGTTTCCGAGTAAAAGCCGTAATCGAGAAACTCCTTGCCGAGGAGATAATACTCTTTTTCCAACGTGGCCAGTTCAGTCCCGCTCGGGATGAGATCCGGTCGGCTGCTGGCCAAAATTTGCGTGGCATCTCTCTTGATGAAGACCACGATTCCCTGGGTGTGAAAGCGGTGTTCGAAGGAGATTAAAAAGTCGTTGTCCAGGGGAGAGACCAGCGCAAGCCACCCACGGGGGAGTTGATTTTCCCCCCTCAGGGCGGCAGTCGTGATCAGATAGGGCTTGTCATCATATTCCAAAATGGCATTGGCACTATCCATACCCACGACTTCTGAGATCGCCCCTTCGAGAAAGGCGGTGGGAAGGGGGGGGCGACTGACTTGATAGGCTTCCCGAACCCGTTGCAGGGGATCCAGAAGGAGAATGTAGGGGATGTGGGCATTTCCCCGCAGCAGGGAGGAGGGGGGGAGCCATCGGGTTTTGCGGTTGTGGTAAACAATTTCAGGCTGGGGCGTGTCAACCCAGCCCTCTGTTTCCCGGGTAGCCACATACGCCTCGAAAGCCTTTTGTCCAGCCAACAGCCGGGCCATTTGGCTCCTGTCCCGTACGGCATTATCCAGATGGATCCGATCCTCTTTGGCCTTTTCGTCCAGTTCCGCCAAACGGTGCTGGGTGAAAAGCCGTTCCAGGCGGTCCCCTTCCCAGAGATCCAGGAGGCCCCAAGCCATGAGACCTCCCAAGGCGGTCAAAATCAGCGCCTTCAGGGTGATGGGGACTCCCTTGCGCCACCGGTCGAGCAGGGAGGAAGAAGCGGGTTTCCCCTGCTTCATTCAGGTTCTCCGATCAGCTCGTTGCCCCGAAACTGCCAGCCATTTTTGCGCAAGGATAGTGTCGGAACCAGATGGAATCCGGAATCGATCCGGTTGAGGTTTTTTTCCAGGTGTTTCACCAGTTCCGTAGCGCGTTCATTGGCTATCCCGGAGGCAGACCAGGAGGTGATGTTGTAAGTGCGGTAAAAGGGGTAGCGGCCCGCTGCCAGATCCAGGCTGGAAAAGGGGGAGAGGCCGTCGATTTTGATCGGTTTGGTGCGACCCTTATCCCGATAACGGTTCATATCCCAGATCACTTCATAGCCGATGGCCCCTTTATAATCACCCACCGAGGCGATCATTTCCGGAATGGTGCCCACCTCCGATATTTGGGGTCCGTAGAGGTTTTCATTGTCCAGAATCAAACGCCAGTGGCCGGGGCGGGTTTTGCAGTGGAGTCGGGCCACGGGCTTGATGGGGATCTCCCCCAGGGATTTTCCGGAAGGGGTGGGGATATCGGACCATTTGGAGATATGGCCCTGAAAGATATCCTCAACCTGGCTTCGGGTGAGTGACTCCACAGGGTTGTCCGGATGGACCAGGATTGCCAGGGAAGCGATACCCATGGTGTGAAACGTCAGGCCCGGCATGCGGTCTCCCAAGCCAGGCGGGCAACAAAAACCGGCAATATCGACTTTTTTTTGATTCAACATGCCCTGGGAAGTGCCGCAAGTCCCTTCCTTGACCGCGATGTCCCATTTTTTTTCACGGGCAAAGGTTTGGATCATGGGGAGCAGGGCTGGATAGAGATGCTGGTCGAGTACCGCAGCCATATCCGCCTTGTCGGCCCAGTCGGCATATTGAATGGGGCGTTTGCTCCAGGCGGCGGATTTGGGCAGGGTCAGGTCGGGGTCGGTAAAAGGGGCACCTTGTAGGGTGTCACGCCCTTGGGCAGGCAGGGGCAGGGCTGTCAGAAGTGCCAACGTGAATAGCAGAAACGGGAGGGACGGTTTGGAAAGGTCCATGGTCTGGCCTCCACAAGTTGATCTTATGCATGGTTACATTTTATTGCATGTTAACACCTCATTTAGTCAACGAGTGAGGGTTTTTTTATTCGGACAGCTCCAGGAGATCCGGGTGTGGGGCTTGTCAGACTGTTTTTGCATCATTTGTAGGCATTTTTTTGGGTTGGCAGGTTAGATAGGATGCGTTTTGCTTAAATATTGGGCGTTTTCTCCGTTTTGTTTCTCTTCGTAACAACCCCGCCAGATTGTTCTTTTCCCTTCCTGAACATGCTTTTTTATCGGTTGGTCCTCGAATTGCGGAAAGGGGGTGTTTGGAATATCCGTGGCAACCAGGGAGCTGAGAGGCTCCTGGAAGTCGTTTCGAGAGCCTGGGGAAAGGATCGGTCAGGAATGAAATGGATCGTTGCCATCATCAAGCCAAGGAATAGAGGAGTGATAGCGCTGGCTGAAGGCTGTTTATCTGGCTGAAGGCTATCTATAAAGATCAAGCGGAAGGTTTTGTCGATTTTTCCGCCGATGAAAAGGGAATCCTGCCCGACAGGCTCTCCTTGCGGTTAACGAAGTGCCCGGTGATGGGGCGGACGTCAGAGAGGGGCGTCAACCGTGAAGGAGAAGAAACAATTCCCTTAACGCCGTCGATCAGGCTATCCTGGTAAAATGGGGAGGCTCGGTCGGCGGCGTTTTTGTCTCCAATCCCCCCCCAAAAAAAAATCCAAACGCCCCAAGTCGGCCCGTCCACTGTTGGGTAGGCCAGTCGCCACAAAAAAATTCAGGGAGCCTTTTTTATGAATTTCCGCTTCTCATTCCTTCTCCTGTTGTTGGTCACCTGCTTCTGGTTGACCCCTGCATCGATCCAGGCCGAAAGCAAAAAATATGGCCGCTGGACCCCTGCCGAGGAACAAGTGGACCGCACCCAGGAGATGGTCCGGGAGTTGACCGCCATTGTCGAGGAGGGGACCGAGGATCAGGCGGCTCACCCCTCCTTTCTCAAGGATTTGCGGCGACTCATCCAAAAATATCAGACAACGACTCTCAAACGGCTCTTTTTTGATGATTTTTCCGACGGCAACTATACCAAAAATCCCGTTTGGAAGGTGACCGAAGGGGTTTTTCGTATCAATCGTTCCGGTGTTTTGGTGCCCCGCTTCAAGTCCAGCAGTCGCCGCTCCCAAAACAGCAGCTCAGGGGATCGTAAACTGGAGATCATCCTGGGGGTGGTGGGGGCGCTCTCCGGCCAAAATGCCGAGAAGGATTCCGGTGCGGTGGAGGCGGAAATCATCGACAACACCCCGGCAGCCATTCACACCAAGGCGAATTTGCCCGGTGCCTTTGATCTGCGTTTTCAACTCCAGGCGGAGAATCGCTCCGGGGAGACCACCATCGGATTTTTCCGGGGTCGGAGTCGCACCAGTGGCTACCGGTTGGAGCTGCCCTGGGACTTTGCCACCGGCGGCACATTGCGCCTGGTCAAGGTGGTGCGGGGACAGCCCTATCTGGTAGCGGATGCCCCCACCCGGGCTACCGACCTGGACCGGGGCTTGACCCACTCCATTCGTTGGCAGCGTGACGATGAAGGGCGGATGGTGATCCATATGGATGGTGAGGAAATTTTAAAGACCAAGGACTATAGCCGCTGGGGGGACTATGACGGTCTCTCCATCGTCGCCAAGGAAGGGGTGTTTGGTTACGACAATCTGGAGATCTATGAGGTCCAGTGATCGACTGATTCGAAGAGGGATGGGACTGAAGAGGGCGCTGTTTTGGTTTGGTATAGCAGTTCTATCTCAAAATTGAACACTCTTCCCTGACTCGTCATCCCCGCGAAGGCGGGGATCCAGGGAG
>JADFZT010000036.1 GCA_015232395.1 Magnetococcales bacterium
TCCTGGTCGGAACGCCTTTCCACCCGGCTGGGTCGATGCACCCAAGCCGGACCCAACCAACCCCAGGGAATCACCTCGCCATTGAGGTCGGGCAGGGAAAGACCTGCCTCACTCAACGCCAATACACGATGCTGTTTGGCCCGGTGGCCTCTCACCATCACCAGAATGGCACAACCGATCAACACCGATACCAGAGCCCCCACCAACCCGATACGCCAGCGACCGCTCATCCCCATAAATCCCGCCATCCCGGTCAGTACCCCAAAAAAAGCCAGGCGATGGGGGGTTCCCCAGCGGGGGGAGGACAAGGGGAGGTAGAGGGGCGTTTGCAGCCCTTGCCGGCGATAGGTTTCCATCGGGTTCATCCAGTGGTTTCCTTTCCTGTGTGCCGATTTTCCAGCCGATCTTTCGACCCGCCACACCTGCCAAAAAAAATCTCTGGAGCCAGGGGGGGCAGGGGATCGGTTCTGAACGTGGCGAATGCATCCATTGGCTTGAAAAGGTAGGGGAGGGGAGGTCATCCCGCAAGGTGGAGAGGAGAATGGATCGACAGGTGTCGGGTTCTTGTGGAGCTGAGGAATAAAAAGGGATGATGAATCAACGGAGTTCAAAAAAGGTCAACCGAAAAAATGCCGCACCCTGACCTGACGGTGGTTTCCTGGTGTCTCCCCAGGAAACCACCATAGGAGTTTATAGCCACTTATTCTCTGATTCAGCCTTTACTCAGATTTAGCCTCCTATTCGGTACAACCCCTGAGGCCCTATTCAACCTGTTTGCAGATGGTGCGGATGCGATCAGCCACCCGTTGACGATCCTGATCGAGTACCTGTTTGAGATCATCGAAGGTGGTGAGCACATTTTGCCATTTTTCGATCAGCTCCACCGACAGCACTGGAGCCATGGTTTCCGGGTCAAAATCAGCCGGGGTGGCGGTGGCCCCCTCCTGGGTCAGATTTTGGGCATCGAATGTGGCCAACATGCGATCAAAAAGCGCTTTTTGAAACGCCTCCCAAGAGGCCTCCTGACCCGCACCGATGCGGAAATGGCGCTTCATATCCTGGAGAGTGCCATCCCTGGGGCCCAACCCTTTCCAGCTCCCCTCCGACCCCGAGTGGAAGGCTGCCGGATTATGGCACATGGGACCACACTTATCGGTGTCGTAGGCACTCACCACCTGGGGAAGGGTGGCCGTGGCCAAAAACAGCCCTGCGACAATCATGGTTTTTCTGCTGCAAACGTTCATGATGCTCTCCTTTGACCCTGTTTCAGGTGGAAGTGGTTGACTGGTTGGCATGCCTGATCATCACTCTGGAAACCCGGCGGCTGACCCAAGAGATGTGGCCTCTACCTGGCGCAGGGCATTGACGATCATGCGGTCATAGATCGGCGTGCTGACCGGGTTGCGATTCAACACCAATAGGCGAAATCGCTCCCAGGCCGAATTCTGGGTGGAAGGGGAAACGAAACGGGCCTGCATCTGCTCAAAATGCCCCTCCCGTGGCCCCAGCCCCTGCCACGCCATGGGTCCACTCCCTCCCTGCCAGGCCATGGGCACGTGGCACATGGGACCACAATAACTCGACTCCTGGGCCCAACCCGGTTCATTCAAGGAACAGTTGCCCACCAGAACCACCGCCGAAACCATCACCAATTTTTGGATAGCGTTCATGGGATCAAACTCCTCTTTGGCTTACCGGTCACATCTGCCCACCTGACCGCTGGATCTCTCCTGGGGATAAATCTCCGATAGAAGCGCCTGTGGCATTGGACCCGGCCCCCTGGAGCCTCAATGCGATCTCCTGGGCCAAGGTCTCTGGAAGATAGGCTTCCATCCAACGATTCAACGCCGTCATCGTCGCTGGATCGGGTTGACTGGGAATCTGTCTGAACCGGGCAATGACCCAGTTTTCAGCGTTCAGACGATAGGCCTCGATGAGCCCTTCGATCAGCTTTCGAACCAAAGTAAAATTTTCCGGAGAGAGCTGGAACGGCAGGGGGTCCATCGTCACCTCGTCATCCGGAAAAGAGGAGCCTGGTTTCCAATCCCAATCCATCTCCCCAGTGGCAGCCTTTACCCTGGATAAGAGCAATTACCAGGCCCAATTCAGAGGGAATGGCACTCTGATATAAAACAATCATTTCTCTTTATTTAACTGTCAGTTGCGAAGGATCAAATCCGGGGATCCGGCAGAGAGTCCAAAAGGATGTGGCGACTTGTGAAGGGTTGTGCCATAAATGACATGTCAGTATGTGTTGGATGTCATTTTCGTCATATTGCTACCCCTTGATGACCCTGGAAGAGGCCCTCTCCGGGGATGACCGGGAGCGACCGATGTCTGAACAACCCGACAGCCAGAATCTCCTCAACTGCCATCCGGAGCCGGCCCTGCTGCTGGACCGGGCATTTCGCATTTTGGCGGCCAATCGCCCCTACCTTGAAAACTATGGCGGGAATAAAACCGGAGCGGTGATCGGGGCGTTCTGCTTTGCCACCTCCCACCATCTGGATCAACCCTGCGCCCATCACAACCATCCCTGCCCCCTGGCCCGGGCAGCCGAAACGGGTGTGCCTCAGCGGGCGCTGCACATTCATCACACCCGCCGGGGGGCGCTCTATGTGCATGTGGAAATCCTGCCCATCGTCGGGGACGACGGCGCCATCGGACCCTTCGTCGAAATCATCCGGCCCATCACCTTTGCCAGCCCCCAACCTTCGGCGACCGGCTTGGTGGGAAGTTCTCCAACCTTTGTCACCATGCTTGACATGATCCACCGGGTCGCCCCCAAGCCTTTTCCGGTATTGCTGCTGGGAGAGACCGGCACCGGCAAGGAGTTGGTGGCCCGGGCCATTCACGGGGCGAGCCGTCAATCCAAGGGACCATTTGTACCGGTGGAGTGTTCGGAGCTTGCGGAAAATCTCTTCGAAAGCGAACTTTTCGGCCACAAGCGGGGGGCCTTTACCGGGGCTGTGGCTGACAAGCCGGGTCTTCTGGAAACCGCCCACGGGGGAACGCTTTTTCTGGATGAAGTGGGGGAGATCCCCCTGCAACAGCAGGTTAAATTATTGCGCGCCCTGGAGACCCTGAGCTTTCGTCAGGTAGGAGAGACCAAATCCCGGCTGGTGGATTTTCGTCTGATTTCAGCCACCAATCAGGATCTCAAAGGAATGATGGATGCGGGCACCTTTCGCCCGGATCTCTACTACCGGATCAGCGCCTTTCCCATTCAACTCCCCCCCCTGCGTGAGCGGGTTTCAGATATTCCCCTGGTGGCCTGCTCCCTGTTGGAGCGCATTACGTTGGATAAACGGGTGACCCTTTCACAAGCGGCCGCCGCTCTCCTGAAACACTATCCCTTTCCAGGAAATGTCCGGGAGCTGCAAAACATGTTGGAGCGGGCTTTTCTGCTCTCAGGGGGAGGTCTGCTGTTACCGGAACACTTTCCCGACATCTCCCCCAATGGATCTCCCCCACTCCCCCAGCCGGAAAACCAACTGACCCAAACCCCAGCCGAAGAAGAACCGATTCTATCGCTGAAAGAGGTGGAACAGCGCTATCTGATCCAGGCGCTTGCCCGCTATCCCAACGACCGGCAAGCCCTGGCCGATCAACTGGGAATCAGCCTGCGGACCCTTTTTCGGAAACTGGAGGCATTGCCCTCTTCCCTTCGCAACGGTGACCCAAAACAATGAACGCCCATCCGACCTCAAGCCTGGAGACCCTGGAACCATCAAAAGCAATAGCCTCTTACCGAACCCGGGCCTACCTGTTAGAATGATTCCTTCTGATAGCGAAAGAATCCCCTTCTCATAAACTAAAAAGGCCTTCCCATGCCCCCCCTCCACCGCGTTCCCCTGCTGCTCACCCTTCTGCTGCCACTCCTTATGCCGGGTCAAGCCTGGGGATTTACCGATGTCACCAGCGACCGGTGGGGGTATGAATCCATCGAAATCCTCTCCTCAGCAGCAATCACCAGTGGCTGTGACAGCGAAAACTTTTGCCCGGACAACACCCTGCAACGAGCTGAAATGGCGATCTTTCTGCTCCGCAGCCAATATGGCTCCGACTATGCCCCCTCTACCGCCACGGGGACGGTATTCGACGATGTGGCGGCGGACTATTGGGCGGGTAGCTTTGTGGAGCGGCTCTCCGAGTTGGGTATCACCAGCGGCTGCACGGCCACTGAATTTTGCCCCAGCCGGGAGATCACCCGAGGAGAGATGGCGATCTTTCTGCTTCGGACCAAATATGGCTCCGACTATCAACCCCCCTCATCCACGGGAGCGGTTTTTGGGGACATTTCAGCCGACTATTGGGCCGCTTCGTTCATCGAACAGCTCTCCGCCGAAGGGCTCACCGACGACACCTTCGACACCACCCGCGAGTGTGACGAAGGCCACTTTTGCCCGAGCCTCACCATCAACCGGGCGGAAATGGCGGTTTTTTTGGTACGCACCTTTGAGCTGACCGCTGATGATGATTCCGGTAGCGGCACACAAACCGGGGAGATGGCTCTGACCAGTAGCGCCATTGAGGATGGGGAAATTCTCGACGATTACAAATGCGAACAGAAGGTGGATGATATCGAGGATTCCATTCCCCTGGCCTGGTCCGGGGTGCCCGACTCTGCCGGGTCGCTGGCCATCACCATGCACCACTACCCCAACTCCGAAGACACCACCCAGGCCAACGCCTACCTGCTGCTGTGGGATATCGACCCGTCAGTCACCGAAATAGCCCACGGTGGGGCGGATGATGGCGCGTGGTATATGGGTTCCAATAAAGACGGCACCGCCATCTCCTACACCTCCCCCTGCTCCCCTTCAGCCGGAAGCCACGAATATATCCTGACCCTCTACGCCCTCTCGGAAACCCCGGCCTCCCTGCCCAGCTACAGCACCCTGGATGTCACCTATGATGTGCTGCTGGAAGCCATCGAGAGTGTCACCGTGATCGAAACCACCACGTTAACTTTTGAGGATGTGACGGAATAATCCTTTATTTATCAAAATTTCGGACACAGTGCCCCCCTTACGCTGGCGTTTGGGCGGAGTGAGGGGAAGGAAAACGATCGCAAGGCTGAGACGTGATATGAACTGAAAGGTCTTCCCCCGGATGGAACGAATATGGCACCGTAACCTAATGGAAACCGGAGCAGTGACCGGTAGAAAAAAACTGGGCCATCAACACCAAGGATCTCCTGTGAGCGACCAAACCACTCTGACCCTCCCCGAAGCCCTGAATCTGGCGATGAGCCATCAAAAAGCGGGCCGCCTACAACAGGCTGAGGTCATTTATCAAAACATATTGAAGGCCCAGCCCAATCATCCTGCTGCCAATCACCTTCTCGGTGTTTTGGCCATTCAGGGAGGGCGATATGAAGTGGCAACAAGCTTGATCAAAAAAGCGATCCAATGCCAACCTAATATTGCCGACTTTCACCTCAATCTTGGCAGTGCCTATCTGTTGGCAAAAAAATTTGACCAGGCCATCACCTGCTTCCGTCAAGCCCTGACCCTACAACCCAACCTGGCAGAAGCATTTTGCAACCTGGGCATCGCCCTTTGGGAAACCGAAAGGTGGCATGATGCCATCGTCAGCTACAATCAGGCGCTTGCTTTTAAGCCAAATTACCCGACGGCTCTGTTCAATCTGGGTCTCGCCCTGGCAAATCAAGGGCAATCGGAAAAGGCGCTCACCTATTATCAAAAATCCCACGAACACCTTCCAAATTCTTACAGATACCTAAGCAGTTATCTGTTCATGTTGAGTCATCTGCGCATCAACGATCCTGGAATCATTATCGACACTCACCAAAAAATGGAGCAAATCCATGCGCGGGTAGGCCGAGGAAAGATCCAACCCCATGATATCACCGCAAGAAGCGCAAACCCCCGTCTGCGGATCGGCTATGTCTCCCCTGACTTCCGAAATCACGCAGTCAGTTATTTTATCGAACCCATCCTGCGCAACCATGATCGAAGCCGGTTTGAAATATTTGCCTATGCCGAGGTATCCAAGCCGGACGCAACAACGCACAAACTGCGATCACGGGTGGATACCTGGCGTTCGACGATCAAACTGAGTGACGAGCAACTAGCCAAAACCATCCATGCGGACCAAATCGATATCCTGGTCGATCTGGCAGGCCACACAATCAATAATCGTCTGACCACCTTTACCTATAAACCAGCCCCGATTCAGGCCACCTATCTGGGCTATTTTGCCACCACTGGTCTGAAGAGCATGGATTATTGGATTACCGATACCACTATCCATCCCCAAGATGACATGCAGTGGACAACTGAATCTCTCTATCGGCTGCCGCGTTGTTACATGTGCTATCAACCCCGTGCGGGTCTGCCCGAACCGGTAAAAAGCCCCCGAGGGGATGAGACCGTTATTTTTGGATCCTTCAATACCATGGGCAAAATCATGCCCAAAGTCCTCAATGCCTGGTGTCAGATCTTACAACGCGCTCCAAACTCCCGTTTACTGCTGAAAAATAAAATGCTGGGAGACAAACACCTGGCCGAGGAAATGCTGGCCTATTTTACTCATCACGGGATTGAACCGAAACGGATTCACCTTGTCGCCAGAGTCCCGACCTACAACGACCACATGGCCATGTATTCGGAAATGGATATCGCCCTGGACACCTTTCCCTATACTGGCGCAACCACCACAGCGGATGCCCTGTGGATGGGAGTTCCTGTGGTGACTTTGGCAGGCCGCCATTTTGTCGAACGCATGAGCTTAAGTCTGTTGTCAGCGGTGGGACATCCAGAATGGAGCGCCGAAAATCTGGACGACTATGTAGACTTGGCGGTTGATATGGCAGCCCGGGGAGTCAGGTCCAGCCAAGAACGGCAGGCGCTCCGCCAACAGATGGCTGCATCCCCTTTGTGCGACCCACAGGGGATGACCCAAAGCCTGGAAGAGGCCTATCGGAAAATGTGGCTGATGAAAGTAGCTGAACAGGAAGAATAAACCGTTTCAATTGAAAATCAGATATATCGTGATCTGCCAATCTCCCTTTTTTTTCATCACTCTCATGCAGATAGGGATCCAGGGCGTAGATCGTAGACAGCCATTTCAATGTTCGCTCAATAGAGCCACGCTATCACGTCCAATCTCCTCCCAAGTAGTGCCTGGGAAGCCGCTTGCCCAATCGGCAGATCACCTCATAGGGGATGGTTTGCTGCCAGGATGACATCTCCTCCAGAGAAATCGCCCCGGCTTCGCTCCCTCCCATCAAAGTCACCCGGTCCCCCACCCGGGCTTGGGGAATATCGGTAATATCCAGGGTGATGAGATCCATGCAGACCCGTCCCACCACCGGCGCTCGACAACCGTGCAGCGTCATCATCCCCCGGTTGCTCAAAAAACGTGGATAGCCATCGGCATAACCCACGGGAATCTGGGCCAGGCGGGTGGGACGGCTGGTGGTGAAGGTGTGGCCATAGCCGATGGCGGTGCCGGAGGGGAGTTCTTTCACTTGCAGAATGCGGCTCAGCCAGGTGACCACCGGTTTCAGTCCGGTTTCCCGGGTATCTGGAAAAAAAGGCGAGCCCCCATAGAGCATGATACCGGGGCGCAGCCAATCAAAGTGGGTCTCGGGGTGAGCCAGAATGGCGGCGCTGTTGGCGAGGGAGGCGGTCAACTGGAGCCTGGCTATTTCAGGCTGTTGCAGCAGCCCCGAAAATCGGTCTGTTTGCGCCGCTGTTTCCGGGCGTTGTGGTTCATCGGCACAGGCCAGATGGGAGGCGATGCCCACCACCCGGATCCCTGGCAGCCTGGTCAACTCTGCCAGCACCTCCGCCACCTCCTCTACCCCAAACCCCAACCGCCCCATCCCGGTATCCACCTTCAGATGGACCGCTACCGGCCGCTCTTGGGGGGCGTGTTGGGAAAGCCTCCGGGCTGCGGCCAAATCATACAAAAAAGGCTCCAGCCCCAGATCCACCACCCGGGACTCCTCCCCGGGTGAAAATCCGGAAAGAAGCCGAATGGGGCCGGTGATGCCCCCCCCACGCAACGCTTCAGCCTCCTTGATCAGGGCCACACAAAACCCCGGGGCACCGATCTGCTGCAACGCCCTGGCGATGGGTACCGCACCCAGGCCATAGCCATCGGCCTTGACCACCGGAAACACCTCTACACCATTTCCAGCGCTACCTTGAGTTCCAACCCGGCTTTGACCCCCAGCCTTTTTTCGAGCCAGGTTAAAATTATGCACCACCGCTTCCAGGTCGATCTCCAACCAGGTAGGCCGACCCGACCCTGGCGTTTGGGTATCCATTCAAAACCCCTGGGGGGCTGCATGGTTTTCGAAGCGGGTAAATTTTTTCAGGAAGGTGAGCTTGACCGCCCCGACGGGGCCGTTACGCTGCTTGGCGATGATCGCCTCGGCCAACCCTTCCAGGCTCGGGTCGTCCTTTTTGTAGACCTCCTCCCGATAGACAAACATCACCACATCGGCATCCTGCTCAATGGCCCCGGACTCCCGAAGATCCGAAAGAATCGGTCGCTTGTCGGGCCGTTTTTCCACCTCCCGGGAGAGCTGGGAGAGGGCGATGACCGGTATGCTCAACTCCTTGGCGACCGATTTGAGCCCCCGGGAAATTTCGGAAATCTCCTGCACCCGGTTATCGCTGCTGCCGGAAGATCCGGTCATGAGCTGGAGATAATCGACCACGATCATCTGAATATCCTTTTCCCGCTTCAGGCGTCTGGCCTTGGAGCGCAGGGCCATCACCGAAATCGCCGGGGTGTCGTCAATATAGAGCGGTGCGGCGGAAAGCTCCCCGGCGGCATTGATCAGGCGGCCATATTCGTCATCCTTGATCCAACCGGTTCGCAATCCCTGGGCATCCACCCGGGCGGTGGAGGCGAGCAGACGCATGACCAGCTGCTCCTTGGACATCTCCAGAGAAAAAACCCCCACCCCCACCTTGTGCCCCAACGCGGCATTTTCGGCAATGTTCATGGCCAGAGCCGTCTTGCCCATGGAGGGACGCCCTGCCAGGATGATCAGATCCGATGGTTGCAGGCCAGCGGTCATCTTGTCCATATCCTCATAGCCCGAAGGCACCCCGGTGACCGCCTCCTTGCGCTCCATGAGCTTGTCGATACGCTCAAAGACCGGCGTCAGGATTGATTTTACATCATAATAGGCTGAACGCCGCTGGTCCCGCCCTTCAGCGACAGAAAAAATCCGCTGCTCGGCATCATCCAGCACCTCGTCCACCTTGCGCCGGGGATCCCGATAGACCCCTTCGACGATCCCGGTAGCCTGTCGGGCCAGCTCCCGAAGCACCGACTTGTCGTGAACCAGGCGGGCATAAGCCTTGACATTGGCGATGGCAGGGACAGTATTGACCAGTTCGGCCAAGTAAGCTGCACCACCAATGGAGGTTAACTCTTCCTGCTTTTCCAGATACTGTTTTAATATAACCGTATCCGCAGGCTCTCCCCGGTCGTCCAGGGTTTGGATCGCTTTGAAGACAATACGGTGTGCGGCCACATAAAAATCGTCTGGAGCCAGGACATCGGCCACCTGGTCCAGGGTATCGTTATCCAGGAGAATGGCCCCCAGCACCGACTGCTCCGCCTCCATGGAGTAGGCTGGCTGTCTGGAAGCAGGACCGTCGATTCCGGCATCATATCCCATGCTGGAATAGTTCAGCTCCGGGGCCATGTTCGGGGCCATCTCCAGGGGAGGGGCATAGGCAGCCAGGACAGAGGGATCCAGGGTGTTCAGAGCCGATGGGTCCGGAGAGATCCCAGCCGGTGGGGCCAAGGAGAGACTCTCCTGTTCCAGCCCGGTTTTTCCTTCCACCGGCAGACCGGGATCGACAGAAAACGGGGGCTCGGTTGGTATTTCATTCATAAGGGTTGGTCCCAGGGTTGGTCCATCAGGGGGGGTTCGACATGACAGGGCACATTACACTACGGTTGGCAACTGATCAAAAGGCGACTTGCAAAACAGGTGGTTTAAGGGCGAAATATAGATTCATTTCCTTCAAGACGGCTGACACGGTATGACGGTACGGGATAAAGACGGCGGGCTGCACTATGGTCATCGGGGCCGACTGCGGCGACGGTTTCAGCAGGAAGGGCTGGAAGGGTTCGAGGATCATCAAGTCCTGGAACTTCTGCTCTTCAACGCCCTGCCCAGGCAGGATACCAATAAAATCGCCCATCGGCTGCTGCAACGATATGGCTCCCTCTCCGCCGCCCTGGAGGCAGACCCCAAGGATATCGCCACCATTCCGGGCATGGGGCAGGCTGCCGCCGCCTTTCTCAGCCTCATTCCCCCCTTGACCCGCTACTACCTCACCGATCGATCCAAGCGGATCAAAAAGCCCCTGAACGAAATTCACCGCAGCCTCAACTATGTCATCCCCCTCATGGCAGGCCGCACCGAAGAGGTGTTCTACGTCCTCTGCCTCGACAGCCAGTGCCGCCTGCTCTTCCCGGCCCTCATCAGCCACGGTACAGTCAAGGAGGCTCTGGTTCACCCCCGTCATGTGGTGGAAGCCGCTTTGCGCCACAAGGCAGCCAGCGTCATTCTGGCCCACAACCACCCCTCAGGCCACCCGGAACCCTCCCGCTCCGACATCCAATTTACCCAGCTCCTGCAGAGATCGTTGATTCCCATCGGTATTCGGGTGTTGGATCACATCATCGTCACCGGCAACGAAGGCATCTCCATGGCCCAGGAGGGGTTTTTGGATGATTGATGCCCGTCTCGGGACCAGCCGGTCGCGACTGCCGGGGCTTGGTATCCTGTTTTTCCTGAAAATTCACCTGTACTTCGACTCGTCGGTTAAGCAAAATATACTTAACTGTAAAAAGTAAATTCAAACCAATCAAACCAAAATGCGGTTTTTCTCCCAAAATTCGATTCAATCCTGTTATCCTGACACAAAAAATTGTTTGGCCTTTTAAAAAACAATCGAAATATTCGGTTACTTTATCTGACATCAAGGCATGAATACCATCAGAGCAAAATCCACCCCAAAGGTAGAAGGGTAGCTGGAATCCCCGCTCCCTTTGGCAGCAAAGGTCCGGGGTGTTGGATGCTCCATGTTCAGATATAGCAGGCCTAACTAAAAATTGGACACTCCTCCCTGACTCGTCATCCCCGCGAAGGCGGGGATCCAGGGAGATAATCATGGCCCTCAAGGAAAAAACAAATCTTCAGTAAGGGCGGAATTTTGTTGAAAGTGAAACAAGATTTGGAAAGGTTCGTGTCGGCCCCTCTGGATTCCCGCCTTCGCGGGAATGAAGGCAAAAGTGCAACGGCATATGTCCAATTCTTGATTCGAATTGCTATAAAATGGCGAGAGGCTAAACTCCAGGCAGACCACGCTTTCCAGTTTATTCCGGAACAAGGTTCGCTTTTTTTCAACCTCTCTGGACCAATACTGACCCAACCTCAAGGTTCATGGCCCAGCAACCACACACCCAACAGCCGGGAGAGGCCATCGATTCTCCCCGACAACGCCGATCTCCCCTGCACAAGGGAATAACCATCCTGTTGCTGGGGATGGCGCTCATCGGCAGCTACTGGGTTTCCCTCAACAACTATCTCCTCTTCCACAGCCTGGCCGAAGGGTTCAGCATTGTGGTCGCCATCGGCATTTTCATGGTGGCCTGGAACACCCGCCGATTTCACGACAACCATTTTTTTCTGTTTTTGGGCATCGCTTATCTTTTCATCGGCATTCTCGATCTTTTTCACGCCCTGGCCTACAACGGTATGGGTGTTTTTCCCGATCGCGGTCCCAACCCGGCCACCCAGCTCTGGATTGCCACCCGCTATCTGGAGGCTCTCTCCCTGCTCATCGCCATTCCCTTTCTGAAACGCACCTTTCAGGGAGAATGGCTGCTGTTTCTCTATACCGTTGTAACGGGGCTGTTGCTGTTTTCGATCCTGGTCTGGGACATTTTTCCCGACTGCTTCGTTCCGGGTCTGGGGCTCACCCCCTTTAAAATTATCAGCGAATATGCGATCAGCATGATTTTGCTGGCCAGCCTCATGGCGCTCTTCAACCATCGCCATGGGCTGGACCGGGAAGTGTGGCGGCTGTTGGCGGGTTCGATTCTCCTCACCATCCTGGCCGAGATGGCTTTTACCTTTTATATCAGTGTATTTGGCTTTTCGAATTATATCGGCCACATGCTCAAGATCGGCTCCTTTTATCTCATCTACCTGGGGGTGATCAAAAAAGGCCTCAACCATCCCCTGGAGGTGCTCACTCATGATTTTCGCCGTAGCGAGGAAAAATTCCGGGCCATCTCCCAATCTGCCCGGGAGGCGGTGATCTCCATCAACGAACGGGGTCAGGTCACCTTCTGGAACAACGGCGCCGTCACCATCTTCGGTTTTCCCCCGGAAGAAATTCTCGGTCAATCCCTGGACCGGATCATCCCGAAAAGATTCCGCCTGGCTCACAATCAGGCACTCCTGCGGGCCAACACGTCGGGGCAGACCCGGCTGGCTGGCAAGGTGGTGGAGCTTTTTGGTGTGCGCAAAACCGGTGAAGAGTTTCCCATCGCCATCTCCATCGTCTCCTGGGCGGTGGAGGGGGAGCGCTCCTATTCTGCCATCGTTCGGGATATCACCGAGCGCAAACAGCTGGAGGGAGATCTTAAAAAATTTCGCCATCTGATCGATCAATCCCGGGATGCCATCTTTGTGATCGATCCCGATTCCGGGCAATTTTTGGACGCCAACCATTCCGCTGCCGCGCACCTGGGATACAGCCGGGAGCAACTGCTCACCATGAGGGTCATCGATATCGATGGGGCAATCACCTCACCCGAGCAGTGGCAGGACCATGCAAACCAACTGAGAGAGGTCGGCGATCTGGTTTTCGAAGGAACCCATACCCACCGGGATGGTCACAAGATTCCCGTGGAAATCAGTGTCCGCTATCTCCACACCCCGGACAAACCCTATCTGGTGGCTTCCAGCCGGGACATCACCGAGCGAAAAAAACTCGACCAGGAGCGGGATGACACCCAAAAACGCCTGAAGCATCAACGGGAAACTTTGCTGCATTTGGCCAAAAACCGGGAAATCATGGCCGGTGATCTCAGCCAATCGATCCGCCTGATCACCGAAGCCGCTGCCCGGGGGCTGGGGGTGGGGCGGGCCAGTGTCTGGCTCTACAGCGAAAACCGTACTGCCATTCGGGCATTGGATCTTTTCGAAGTTCAAACCGGGGCCCATTCAGGGGGGCAGGCGCTCTTTAAAAAAGATTTTCCAGGCTATTTCAGCGCCATGGAAGATGACCGCATCATTGCGACCAACGACGCCCAAAGGGATCCCCGAACCTTGGAATTTCGGGATCCCTATCTGATTCCCAACGGCATCTCCGCCCTGCTCGACGCCCCGATTCGCTCCCAGGGGGATACCATCGGCGTGGTGTGTCACGAACATCTGGGCCAACCCCGCACCTGGACCACCGACGAACAACATTTTGCCGGTTCCATCGCCGACATGGTGGCCCTGGCCATGGAAGCGAGCCACCGCCTGGAAGCCGTGGTCCGACAAAACAACCAGCTGGCCTTTCAGCAAACCCTGATGGAAACCATCCCGGTGCCGATTTTTTTCATGGACACCGAAGGGCTCTATCTGGGCTGCAACAAGGCCTTCGAACTTTTTCTCAAGGAGTCCCGGGAAAACATCATCGGCAAGACGGTTTTTGAGACCGCCCCCAGGGATCTGGCCGAAGAGGCCCATGGCAAGGATGGGGAGTTGCTTTCAACCGTGGGTGTTCAGGTCTATGAATCGGAATTTCAGGATGCCCGGGGGGAGCGCCACAACGTCATCTTTCACAAGGCCTCCTATACCGATGCCGGTGGTCGAATCAGCGGCCTGGTGGGGGTGATTCTGGATATCTCCGAACGCAAGCAAATGGAGCGTTCACTCCTGAAAGCCTCTGAGGAAGCCAAGGCCGCCAACCTGGCCAAAAGCGCCTTTCTGGCCGCCATGAGCCACGAAATCCGCACCCCCCTCAACACCATTCTCGGCATGAATGAACTGCTCGTGGAGAGCCAGCTCAATCCCGATCAAAACCACTATGTGGATATCTCCCTGCGCTCCGGCAAGGCGCTCATGTCGCTGATCAACGACATTCTCGACCTCTCCAAAATCGAAGCCGGACAGATGGAGCTTTATCTGGCTCCCTTTGATTTTGGCAACCTTCTGCAAAACATCATCGACATCCTCTCGGTCCGGGCCAAGGACAAGGGAATCGATCTGAAATCCCGCATCTCCCCCAACATTCCCTTGACCGTCCGGGGGGATCAGCAACGTTTCCAGCAGGTGCTCATCAACATCATCGGCAACGCCATCAAGTTTACCGAAACCGGCTCGGTGGTGGTCAAGGCGGAACCGGAAACCGATGGCCGTCTTCTGCTCTGTGTCACCGACACCGGAATGGGTATTTCCGAGGCCAACCAGGAGGTGATCTTTGCCCCCTTTTCCCAGGCGGACAGCAGTGTCGCCGGTCGCTTCGGGGGGACTGGTCTGGGGCTTGCCATCAGCCGTCATCTGGTCCATCAGATGGGGGGGGAAATCTGGGTCAAAAGCCAGGAAGGGAAGGGGAGTTCATTCTGTTTTACCGTCCGCTTTCCCGCCGTTGATAGCCCTGAAACGACCACCTCCACGACCCTTTCGGAGCGGCGGGCGCTGAATCGGGATTTTTTAAAAAAGGTCGGGGTGGCCAAGGCCCTGTCGATTTTGCTGGTGGAAGATAATCCGGACAACCGCCTGCTGGTCAAAGCCTTCCTCAAAAAAACCGCCCACCAAATCACCTATGCTGAAAATGGCCAGATCGCCTTGGAAAAATTTAAAACCGGCCACTTCCATCTGGTTTTCATGGATATTCAGATGCCGGTCATGGATGGCTACACCGCCACCATGAAAATACGTGCCTGGGAAGCACAAACCCGAGCCAAACCCACCCCCATCATCGCCCTGACCGCCCATGCCATGCGGGAGGTTTCAGAGCGCAGTCGGGTGGCGGGCTGTGATTTTCATCTCCCCAAGCCCATCTCCAAAGGGCGGCTTTTGGGCATTTTGGATCGCTTTTCCCGGATTCATTCAACCGATACCGGGGATAGGGAAAAGGCGGGCTGAAACCAAAACCATTTGGCCCGCTTACCTCTTGGCCCACTCAACTCAGCTTTTGCAAAATGGGCAAAAGCTCCCTGGCCTTGGGCCCCACCAAGACCACCACCCTGTTTTCCGGTTGGGTCAATGCCCGGGCCAGCTGGGGCAGCGCCAAAGGATCCACCGCCTGGATACACTCCCAGGAGCGGGAAAAAGGCTCCTGGATCTCAAACAGCGGATCAGCCACATACCGCTCCATCATCTCCGAAGGGCGATCCAGCGCGCTCATCAACCCGGCCCGCCAACGGGTGATCAACCGCTGCCACTCCGCCTCCGGGGGGGGAGCCTCTCCCAGACGATCCAACTCCGCCATCAGGGCCAGATAGACCTCCTCCAGATTGTCCGGAGAAACCGAAGCCCCCACCTCCAGAGCGCCGGTATCGGAATGGAGGGTCATGGAGGCCCAAACGTCATACACCAAGCCCTTTTTTTCCCGTACCGTGGATTGCAGTCGGGAGGAAAAACCGTCGTCCAGGAGGCGACGTAGCGCGGCCACGGGATGATAGTCACAGCTGCGCAGGCCACCGGTCCGAAAGGAGATGGTCAGGCCGAATTGTGCGGTCTGGTCGTTCACCGCCACCCAGTGGGGGCCGACAGGCATGGGGGGGGGGAGGGGGGGCAGAGCCAGGGATCCCGCCCCGGGATAGAGCTTGGGCGCCGACGGCAAGCTGCCCAACACGCGATCACAAAGAGCCACTGCCTGCCCCTGCTCCACAGGCCCGAAAAAGGCGATAGCCATGTTGGAAGCACAATAATAGTTGCCCAAAAAACGCCTCAAAGCGGCCTCATCAATCCCGGCCAAGCTTTCCCGGGTGCCCAATATGGGGCGCGCCAAGGGGTGTTCGGGCCAGAGCTTTGCCCCAGCCAACACCCCCATGTTGGTCATCTCCCCCTGGTCGTTTTCATCCTCCCGCATCTCCGCCAGCACCACCTTGCGTTCGGTCTCAAGCCCAGCCAAAGCGGGCTGGGTAAACATTTCACAAAACAGCTCCAAAGCTTCATCCAGATGCTCCGGAGGCATGGTGATCCAGTAGGCGTTGGTCTCCTGCCCGGTGGCGGCATTCATGTCAGCAGCCAGGGATTCCAGCTTTTCGTGAAAGCGGGTGGGGTCGGGAATGGAAGCGATCCCCTTGAAAAGCATATGCTCCAACAGATGGGCAATCCCGACCTCCTCTTCCCGTTCAAAGCGGGAACCGGCCCGCACAAAAAGGGTCACCCCCACTTCGTGGAGCCAGGGCATGGGAAAGGTGGCGACCATCAGACCATTATCGAGTCGGCTCCGCTGAAACCGGGGCTCGGGTATGGGCAGCGCCGAAAATGGAGACCTGGCAAGAGAGGGAGAATTTTTCATGGATGGCTCTGATTTGGATCGATTTTGGGCCATGACAAGATCCGCAAAGTCGGATTGATTATAAGGATGGCAGGCGCTTCACCGCCGAAAGAGTATACCCCGATCCTCTCCCGGGAAAAGGCGTTGTGATCAGGGAGGGTGCCCGTTTGGATGCTGGTGTTTAAAGTGATTGATTTAATAAGAAAAAAACACCCCCATATTCACCCCCCCAAACCCTGGGAGCCAGCCGGAATGATTCTTCAGGAAAACGGACTCAAGCGCCCCCCTTCCAGGCGATAAATCTCCTCGGCAAACAGCTTGGCCCGCTGGGGTCGGCTGGTAAAAGCAATCAAGCCCCCTGCCTTTGCCGCCACATAATCCCCCAACCTGGCCGCCATCTGCCCCTCCCCCCTTTCGGAGAGCCACCCCCCCGGCTCATCCAACAACAGCAATCGGGGATGGTTGGCCATCACCGCAGCCCAAGCCACCCTGGCCCCTTCAGCTGCGGACAATCCCGCCAAAGAGCGTTTGATATCCCCCCCCCCAAGCCCGGCCAGGGTCAATGAGTCGGCCACGCGCTGATGGAGATTTTCCCCGGAGAGACCCAGGCTGGCTGGTCCCAGGGCCACCTCTTCCCCCACCCGGGGGGTTAAAAATTGCCGGGTGGGATCACCAAAAAGCAGTCCCAGCCGTCGAACCCGCTCCCTTTGGGGGACTAAGATCAGAGGCTCCCCCATGAGCAAAATCTGCCCACTCTCCACAGCCAGAAGCCCCGCCATCACCCCCATCAGCGTGCTCTTACCACTCCCTTCCTCTCCCAGGATCGCCAGGCGCTGCCCTTGGTTCAGGGTGAGTGACACCCCATCCAAAAGGGGATCCCCCCCTCCGGGCCAGGCAAAAACCACCTCCTCCAGTGTCATCAACGCGTTCATCTTAGGGAGTGGAGCATGGGACCAAAGTGTCGTCAAGGTGGGGCGCGAATTTGCCGATCATTATAGTAAGGGCCGATTTTTTTAACCCTGAACCAAGTGCTTGGCGGGAAATACAGAAAGTCGGCCCTGGAAAAGAGTGGCTGGGAAGAGTGAAAAAAAGGATTGATTTTATTTATTGGCCTATCTTTTGCGACGCTTCATCCCATGGATACCATCAACTGGCAGAATCCCTTTCCTTCTGGTACGACCATCCTCCAGCAGGAAATAAATGGAGCCGAAACCATGAAATATGCAGTTGAATTTTTTGACGGCACACAGACCGGCTGGTTATGGATGGATCAGGAGGATGTACCGGAACTCTTGCGCCAGTCCCATCAGGCTGGATTGATGCTCTTCAAAGCCAAGGTGCTTCGGGTGGTACCGGAGAGGGAGTGGCGACGCATGGAGGCGCACATGCCGGCAGCCCAACCCATGATGGTGTGACCCCTTGGCTGGACACCAACTCTTTGGGCAGGAGCGTCCTGAAGTGTGGGGGAGGGGGCGTTACGATCGACTGATCCAATATCCAGTCATCGGTTATCCACCTTAAGCTGCTGGTGTCCACCCCACGCCCTGACTTAAGGGCCACTCTCCCAAGCGCCCCTCCCAAACGCCCATCCCCCCGAGCTATTGGCGCTTTTTGGGGGGAGTCATGGGATAATCCGCCTTCAGATCAAATTGACTCCGATAGGCCTCAGGCTCCATTTGGTGGCTTCTTTTGAGGTGAGATTTTAGCAACTTGACCGATTTGCCACAGATCAGGCAGGTAATACCCTCTGGTGTAATCGCCTGGTCGGGAGAAATGTTGGGAGCTGCCGCCGGTTTTTTAGCAGGCTTTGGGCTCTTTTTAGTAGCTTTGGCAGCGGCTTTGGGCTGGGCCTTCTTGGGCTCGGGCTTGGCAGCGGCTTTGGGCTCGGGCTTGGCGGCGGCTTTGGGCTCGGGCTTCTTGGGCTCGGGCTGGGCCTTCTTGGGCTCGGGCTTGGCAGCGGCTTTGGGCTCGGGCTTCTTGGGCTCGGGCTTGGTGGCGGCTTTGGGCTCGGACTTGGGTGGGGGAGCAGGGTCTCGGATAATGGGGGGGGGGGGCTGGGCTGCTTGGATCGGGGATGGATCGGGGGAGTCTCCCTGGGGAGGCTTTGTTTGAGAGGTAGGCTTGTTCTCCTCACCAGACTCCTGTTCCAGCTTGGCCCAATACATTTTTATCAGGAAAAAACCGATGGTGCTCAACAACCCCACAGTACCAAAAATGCCGTTCATTATTTCTCCCTCCCTCTCGCCTGACCCTCTCCTCCCCCCGGATTCCCACCATCTCAAGTCAGGATGGTCTGGGTTGGACCCGGTTGGGAAAGCCAAAACAAACGATCACTCTCTACCCATCCAACAACCCATTGAGCTACCAGGGAAGAAAAAAATGGGTCTCATCGAAGCGTTCTGAAATAAGTGTTGCTGAATCAACTATCACTCGTTCAAAGATATCATGCCATTTTCCAGGTTGCCACACCACGGCCTCTACCACCGAAGACAAAATATTTACCTATCAACAAAAAAATCCTTCAAAAAAAACAAAAACGCCCGAATAACCCCAAAAAAAAACCAGCCCCAGGGCTGGTGGATAAAACAAAACCGGTTTTTCAGCCCTGGAAACTGGGAGGAAAATATTTCAAAACCATCGAATCGACCCAACCGAGCCTCAGCCAATGGCGAGAGGATAAAAGGAAGAGGGGGCAATCATTCAGCCTGCGAAGAGGTCTCTTCCTCACGCACCTGCGGCTCCCAACGCCGTGCCTGAATCTGGAACAGCCGGTTAAACTGGGCTATTTCCAAAAGTTTTTCAATCTTGGGGGCGCAGTTGATGATAGCCACATCCGAGGCCTCCCCCCCCGCATGTTCCCGCAACAGCAGCAACATGCCCAGAGCTGAGCTGTCCAGATGGGATACCGCAGATAAATCAACAGTGTATCGCATCTCTGGCCGTTTATTTCGATAGGAATCCCTGAAGAGTTTGTGAATGGAAAAGACAAACCCGCCGGAAATGGCAATACGCACTTCATCTCCATCGGTATGGGTATGGATATTTTTCATCTGAGCGTTCTCCTTCTCCCCCTTGGCCACGAAACCCGTGTGGCGATCACGATCACCGGTCGGTCTCGATTGGAGATCGGATGGTGTGCCGGTCATAAATGGATTCATGCCTGTTCCTTCTTTGGAATGATCCGTGGAGATTAAGCTACCCGGGCTTTATCTGTCTGACTCCAAGCCAACACCCCTTCGATCTCCTTGAGAAGGTGGCCAATGACAAACGGTTTGGCGATGACGGCATCGGGTTTGATCCGGTTTTCGATGCAGCCATTGATCACCTTTGGTGAGGCGGTCATGGAAATGATTTTGATCGACTGGTCCATCTCTCTCAGTTGGGTCAGGGTCATCGCCTTGGCAGCTCCGGGCATCAGTTGATCCAAGAGGATCACATCGAAGCGCTTCTGGGAGGCTTTTTCCAGGGCCTCCAGCATGGTTTGGGCTATCTGGATCTTAAATCCCTTCCGCTTGAGAATTTCACTGAGATTGCTTCCGAAAATGGAATCATCGTCCGCTACGAGAATATGGGTCATCTCCTCGTCCTCTCTCACGGCAACTGGGCAAGCCTTGGATTCCAGACCCGATCCCCAGTGAAATGGAACGTTTATGCGGTACAGGCTTCCTGACCCCAGCAGGCGTTCAACTGACCGGGATTCTCCATGGGCTGTGACTCTCTAACCTTGGCGCGTTGAGAATGGCCGTGGCGGGACCAGAGCATCTCACAGAGGCTTCTTTCCACCTGGGCCGGCCAAAGCTTGGGGCTCAATTCCAACGCCCGATCCAGATCCGAAAAAGCGGCTTCCAGATGGTCCTGACTCAGGCGGGAACTACCCCGGTAGTAATAGATCAGGGCTTGAATCTGACGCATCTCTGTGGCCGACTTGTAATAAAGATCTGTGGCTTCTGAAGTAGCTTCCTGCCAACCGATGATCTCGCTGGTGTCGATGGCAGTGGTGAAATAGACTTCGCTCTTGTCAAATTCACTCCGCTTCATCAACCGCTTACCAGCTGCTACCAGTCGCATCACATTCATGGTCACTCTCCTTGTTGGAGAAAATCGTCTTTCGCTTCCCTGTGACGATTGATTGAATCATTCATCCGTTTTTTGTTGTCTCCATACTGACCCGGGGAGCACCACAAAAAATATTGAAGAGTTCTCCACGCCGGTTTTTTATTATGGAAAAGTCCGAGGCTGAATCAATACAGGGAAAATGTTATTTGTCGATTGTTTTCGTTGAGTTTTTTGTGGTTTTCTCACTAAAAAAATACCCTTGGGAGCACCCCATATTCCCTGTGAAACCTGTTCACTTGGAGCAAAAAACCCCAAGGAAACAGCTCCTCCCCAGCCAAAAAAGCCAAAGGGGACAAAACCCCACGATGAGGGAGATATGTGAAACTGATTGAAATATCAGGATAAATCAGAAACAAACGTAGGATGTGGTGAGCTGTGCGAACCGCATCAATCAAAACCCCATGGCATCATCCAAGCCATTCCCTCATCAACCACCTCATTGGGTTCACACTACCAATCCAAAGGATAGAGGCTCTGGTTCAAATACCTGGGAAAGTTTTTGAACTGGTTGAAATGCCTGGGAAAGTTTCCGAACGATGCGGTTCGCACAGCTCACCGCATCCTACAGGAGAAAAGGGAAGAGGAGGGGAGAAGGGAAAGGAAAGGTCCATTTTGTTGGGAAAATCGTTCCCTGGTCGTTCCAATGCACTCTCCAGGAATCGACCAAAAAAAAGGGGGCCGGTTTCCCAGCCCCCATTATATCTCTTTCTGGATGGGACGATCAGCCCCCGGCCACCTCACCCACCTGACTCCAATAGTCCGGCGGCAACTCAGTCGCCAACTTCAAGGCGCCCGCACATCCGGCATAGTCGGGATCCGCCACCCGGGAAATGTTCACCTCGCCGAAGTCACCCAAACGGCTGGCCAATGCCACATCCAATCCCCGAATCTTGGAACCACCACCCGCCAGGATGATGTTGCCCACCGCCTCTTCCTGATCTTCCGGATCAAAGGTGGTGACCAGCTCTTCCAGGCTATCGAGAATGTTGGGCACAATCGTCTCGCAAGCAGCGCGAACCTCCCGAGTCACATCATGGGGTACCGGCTTACCACCCGCCCGCAACGTCACCACCACTTCCCCCGGAGGCTCACCCACAAAACCGTGGGCATCCTTGATTTTTTGGGCCAGAAACGGCGTCATCTGCACATCCGGATAGGACTCGGAGATGGCGGCTGCCAACACTTCGTCCACATAATCCCCCGCCTTGAGCAGGGTCAGCTGGTCGTCAACGCCAGGGATGTTGCCTTTCATGGCGGCGATGTCGATGGTGCCGGCGCCGATGTCGATGATGATGGCGTTGTTCAGTTTATTGAGACCATAGGCCACCATGAACGGCTCGGAAACCACCAGGGAGATATCCATCAAATCCTCGGTGATCCTGAGCAGCTGCCCTTTGTTGGTCACTGAGGCCCGGGCCGGTACGCCGACAATGCCGCACACCTGATCCCCGGGCCGGGGGTTGGCCAGGGTGATGACATGCTGAAGCAGTTCCCGAGCAGCCTGGGTCTGCTTTTCGCTGTCTTCCTTCAACACCCCTTCAGAGAGAGGAAAGCAGAGGTTCATGAAAGAACGCTTTTCCAGGGCCTCTTCACCGATGGCGCTGGTGCGATTGAGAAGTTTGACACCGATAATGTCCCGGGGATAACCCACCACGGAACGAACCATCTCCTTGGCACCCCGGTTGGACATGATGGTGGTCCGGGAGGTACCCAGATCGATGCCGAGAAACAGTTGATTGGAGTTATCCATATTGCTCCCTCTTTAGCCTTCCAGGGGTGAAAACCATTGATTTCAAGCTAAACCTGAATCCCAGTTGGGTTAACAATGCCCCAGCTGAGCCCGCTCATCCGATTTTTTTTGCCCGTTGCCAAATCCCAACACCTCCGTGGCGATGCAGGTCATGGCTCCTCCCAGACAATTCAGGGTGCCCATGATCACCTGACCACCCCCTTTGAGGATCTGCCCCACGCCCCGCACCATGGCCATCACCCCATAGGAGACCCGACCGACCAGATCCGCTCCGGGAATCGACAGAGATTTGGAGGTGGTCCCACGGGGGGTGGACTGGCTGCTTTTTTTGCGAAATGGCGCTGAAAGGGTGGCTGAAAAAAACCGCCCCGCCCCAATCACACCACCCACCATATCCCCCAGCAGGTGTACGACACCGGTGGCAAGCCCCTCAACGGGAATCGCCCGGGGCGCCAGACCCCTTTCCGGCTCCAGCACTTCACCCATCTGCACCCTCTCCTTGGACTGCCGGAAAAGGGTCGGATCCTCTGGAGAAAAGGGGGTGGGCATTGGGGTCGGGGTCGAAGCAGGAGAGGCTTTGACCTCTGCCTGGGGGGCCGCTACCTGGGGTGTTTCGGTCCGGGCGGCCATTTGAGGCGTTTCGGTCCGGGCGGCCACCTGGGGGGCCTTGGCGGTGGATTGAATGGTCGGCGCTTCCACCTGACCCGATTCCGGTTTCCAGGGGGAGAAGGGATCTTGAGAAACGGCTGCTTCCCCTTGGCCATCCGGATCGGCGAGATTTTGCCAAATCCGCTGTTTTTCCCCTTGGGCCGGGGTGACCGGGGTGACGAAGGGCACCTCTTGTGAGGCAGGGGGCTCCTCCGGGGCTTGCTCCCCGGCATCGACCGTTTGCACCTCGCTGGCAGACAGAATCACCGTATCCTGATTCGCCAGCGTTGCTTCGACTGCGGCCCTTTCGGTGGATTCGGTAGATTCGGTGGATTTGACCTCTTCAGCCATGGCGATCAGTTGGGGGGCCTGCTCAGCGGCCTCTGCCTCAACCGGGTCTTTGATACCCTCCCGGGCCAAAGCGCCCAGATCTGATTCGGGCGCAGCCGACGAAAGAATGGCTTCCCCTTGGGTGGCTGCATCCTGCCCTTCCACCGGCGGGAGGGGGTCCAGATTGCGTACCGGTTTGATCAAACTTTGGGCGGCCAATTCAGCAAATGAAAGACCATCCCCGGTGAGTTCCTCATCGCCAGCCACCTCCTCCAAAACCTGAATGGCGGTTTCGGCAGCGGTCACCGTGAGGGGGGTCTCATCTGCGGTTTCCTCGTTGGCAGCCTGCTGTTGGAGCGCCGGGGTCTCAGGGGCGCTGGGAGCCGGGGCCAGTGGAGTCGGGACTTCACTCTCCTTGCCGGGGGCATCGAAAAGATCGTTGAGAATATCCGCCAGGTTGCCGTCACCAGCTTCCGCCACCTCCAGGGTCTCCCCACCGACACTTCCCTGGCTCTCTTCCCGACTCTGGGCCTCTTGGCCAACCCGCTCCCTGGATGGAACACTCTTGGGGAGGGGAATCGCCGCTTGCAGGGGCTCCACAAACGAACTGTCCGTGGCAGCCTGCTCCACCGGATCGCCGGTCATCACTCTTTGGGGGGGAGGCGCCTTCCTGAAAACGGTTTGTGAATTCACGGGTGCCACCTCCGAATCAGGCTCGGTGGAAGGCTCGGGGGGAGGCTCGGGGGGACGGGCCGTTTCGGGCAGGGTTTCCTGCTGAAGGCCCGGAATCTCTCCCGGAACATAGGGGATCGGGGAGCCGGCTTTATAGGCCCGGGTTCCCGTCTGGATACCGATCCGGCTTTTCCGACGCCCCCCCGGAAGCTCCTGGCCCGATCTGAGCAGGCCGGTTTCCGGAGAGCCGGGGCCAATTTCCAGCACCGAGCGACGCACCTGGGACAAATCGTCGTAAGCCTGGTTAAAGCGAAAGAGACTTGGTTGCAGGCCCCGGGGTCGATTCCGGGTGGTGGCAGGCTCGGTATCGGTGGCAGCGGGCAGGGAAGAAGCGCTACTTGCCTGGGCTTCCATCAGTTCGATGCCGGTTTCCGTGACCACTGGCGTGGGCGTATCACCCGATATTTGGGAGGAGGCCCGAAAAGGTCCGGCGGCTTTTTCCACGCTGGGGGTCAGAGCCTGGCTATCCGGGGTTTGGGTGGGCTTTTCAGTCATGGGGCTTCTGGTCTCCTCGGTGGGTTCGGCCAGTTCGATTTCCCGGCTTTGGGCTTCCCCCTCCCCTGAAGGTGGGGAAAACCTTTTGCGGGCGTTCCAACTGGCATCCAAGCCTTTTCTTCTGTCCGCCACCCGGGTGGCCGCTGCGCGAAAGGCAGCCAAACCCTGTAACGTCTCCCCTCCCTGTGGGGTGGAAGTCTGGCTGGCTGGGGGATCGTTGCTGGGCGGTTCGTTCCCTTGAGACATCAGAACTCCTTGAAAATATGGACCTGCCCGGAAAGATTAAAACCCGCCGGACGGAAATTTTTACCTCATCAACCTTTGAGCGATCCCACCTTCAGCAGGGGATTTCCGGATCAAGCCCCTCTTCTGATGGCACGGGGATTTCCCTTTGGGGCAGCGCCACAGCTGGCTTTTCCCTGGATTATGTTGGAATCGAATTGGATCAAAGAGAAGGGGGAATGGTGAGTGGTTTTACCGGAGTCACCTCCCCGACAACCCCAGCCATCCCAACCTGCTTCCCCCTGCCGCTCCAAACCCCATCACAGACGCTCAATGACAGCTGTCCAACATCGCAACATAGGCCACTTTAACCCTGTTTTCAACCGATTTTTCATCTGATACAGGGTAGCTGGAAAGATCCGACGGGATCGATATCACTCCTCGCAACCATTTCAAGCAACCTTCCAGGAAGAGATAACCTCTAAAATGAGACCGCTTCCAACGGGAAGGCGTCCTGATCGGATCCTGACCGCTGAAACCACTCAAGCGATCATTTCCCGGATCGTTTTTTCCAGAAGTGAACGAATCTTCTCCATTGTTTCCCCCCGATCCCCGGCAGCCTCACCCATCAGGTCAGTCACGGGTTGCAGTTCCGCCATGATCTTCTCCCCAAGCCCGGTGTTGAGTCGCTGTAGTTTTCGTTCATATTCGAGATCAAACTGTTTTTGCAGCCGGACTTTTTCTGCATCCATCCACTGTTGCAGATTTTGGATGACCATGAAAAATTTTGCTCCGGACACTGTCACATACTGCAACAATATCAATGAGATTATCAAAACAATAGACAATTCATGAAAATCACGACGGCGGTGTCGGCCCCTTCTTAAAACAGACAGCCCGACATTTTTCTCCCCCAAGGATGGCAAAAAAGGGTGTGAAAAGGGGATTTTTCTGGAAAACAGGCATCTATTTTGATAACTTCTTGTGTCTTGTTAACGTAGGAGCGCTCTTTGACGCTTCACGATCAACTCTAAATTTCAAACCGAAAACCGGGATTCTTGAGGGAGATAACCCATGCCTGCAAAAACCATGATGTTCAAGGTACAAGGGGCCGCACAATCATCCAAGCTCGGCGGCATGGCTGGCAAAACCTACACGGTGGGTAAAGTCTCCTCTGCCGGTAACGGGCTTGCCAACTGGCTTTTTCTCTCTCCCACCGGTGGTGCAGGTGGCAGCTCCATGGCCGTCAAGATCGAAGGCACCCGGCAGGTTTCCCAAATAGCAGGTCTCGCTGGCAAAACCGTCACGGTGGGTAAATCCCCCACCATGCTGGGAGGTATCGGCCAATGGTTGGTGCTCTCCCCGGCGAAAGGCGCCGCCGCTGCGGGGGCTGCCGGAGCCACCGGAGCTGGAGCCGCTGCCAAGGCTGCTACCACCACCTCCTTCATGATGCAGGTGGAAGGAGCTGCTCAGGCCACGCAACTGCCAGCACTTTCAGGTAAAACCTTCACCGTCATGAAGCCACCCATGATGGGTGCTCCCGCTCAAAAATGGCTCTTCCTTCAGCCCACTGCCGGAACCAGCACTGGCAAGGGAATGGTCGCCTTGAAGCTACAACATGGTGCTGCCGGGCAACTCTCCTCCCTCGCTGGCAAAACCGTTACCATCTCCAAAGCCCCCATCGCCGCAGCTGGTGCGGGCAAATGGATCATCATGAAGCCGGTGGGTGGCGCAGCCGCCAAAGCCGCAGCCGGAATTGGCGCAGCCGGAGCCGGAGCTGCCCTGAACGCTCAACCCATCGCCTTTACCACAGCAGTTCCTGCTGCCGGGGCTGGAGCTGGCGCCGGTGCAGGCACCACCCAGGCTGCCGCTGGAGCCGCCAACACCGCCAAAGCCGTAGGCGCTTCCGGCACCATCTGGAAGGGAACCGGTCTGAGCCTTGGCCTGGGCCTGGGACTCGGAGCCTGGGGGCCTGCGCTGATTGCAGGGGCCGCCATCGCGGGTGTGGGTGTCTATGGTTATCTCAAGGGCAAGGATGCCAACGATGGAGAGCTGGAAGCACTGATCTCCTGATCCTACCCTTTCTCAGCAGCATCACACATTAAAAAAGCCCGGCCCCGAAATCGAATCGGGGGCCGGGCTTTTTTTTTGGCCTGCATCCAAGGCTTGAAGGCTACAGTCTCTCCAAAGAAGAAGGGCGCACGTTTAATCCATGTAGGATATGGCGAGCAACGCGAACCGCATCAATGAACCATCAATCAAGGCTGATACGCCTTCTTATGCTTGAACAAACATAGAGTCAAAAGACAAACCTTGGGCTCCGCCCAAACCCGTTGGGGATTTTGAAAGCATAGAGTCAAAGGATTAGAGTCAAAAGACAAACCTTGGGCTCCGCCCAAACCCGTTGGGGATTTTGAAAGCATAGAGTCAAAGGATTAGAGTCAAAAGACAAACCTTGGGCTCCGCCCAAACCCGTTGGGGATTTTGAAGGATAGAGTCAAAGGATAGACAAACCTTGGGCTCCGCCCAAACCCGTTGGGAATTTGAAAGCATAGAGTCAAAGGATTAGAGTCAAAAGACAAACCTTGGGCTCCGCCCAAACCCGGAAGGGGGATAATCCCCCTTCACCCCTACCAGTAAAATCAATAGCCCCCCCGACGCATCCGGTTTTCCATGCTCCGCCGCTTTTGACCCTCCATGTGACCCTGCCCCTGACCCTGACTGGGACGACGCATCCACAAACCAGCACCACTCTCAGGATTGCGCAACTTGATCTCAGCAGAACCCCGGGTAATGGTGGCAGCATAAAGATTTTGCTCCCCAGCATTATGGAAAGCCGAACCCAAAATCGAAAGCTGCTCCCCCTCCTTAAAATCAAACTTTTTCAAATCCACATACCACTGAGGAGCCACATGGACGTTATAATAGCCCTCATCAGCAGTCTTGAAAGAAAGGTGCAAACCATCCTCATTCATATCAGGGTTGCGGACCGTCTCAACCCCCTTGATCTCCCCCTGGACGGTTTTAACTGTACCTTTGGCATAGTCCACCATCCCCCCACCATCACCGTCCCCAGTGGGATAGAGCCCCTGAGCCTGAACCGATGTGGGCAGCCACATCAGAGCTATGGCCAATAAAATGGTGCTTACAGATAAAAAACGATCTTTCTGCTGCATGACAAACCCCCTTTTTTTGGTCAAACGAAACAAGGGGACCAATCATTGGTGGATGTGCCTTGTTGGAAAAAAATCCCACCCAAGCCCCCCCTGCGAAACCTCTATTTTACCAGAGCGCCCATAGGCAATCCACACGTATCTCCTGCCAGGAAACTCAGCCCAAAAAAGGCTATCCAACCCTCAGAAATCATTTTTTCCTTAATCTTCCCAGCCAACGAACCGATCAGTAGTGCAAAGAGGGAAACAAAACAAAAATGGTCTCCGGAGGAAATCATGCTAAGTATATCCAGAGCGGGATTGCAGCGACTTTACGGTGAGTTGGCTTATCAACGGGCCGGTGCTGCGGTGGTGGAACCGGACCTCGGTCCTGGTGAAGATCCATCCCCCCGCATGCGTGGCCGTGAAGAGTTTGCCGGAAAACAGGAGAGTGGGGATTTTCAGGCGATCTTTATGAAGGCTTTGGAAGAGGGCGAAAAATAATCTGATCCAGCTGACCTTTCCCCCCCCTTTTTCAAGCCATAATCAACGGCTTGGGGGAGGGCACTTCTCCAAGCCACCATTTTTCATCATCGTGTAAAGCCAAAACCTTGAACCATTACGCATCGGCTGTTGGCAAGCTTTGGATCCTGGAAGCTGACGCCGGTCTGTTGAAACTCTCCTGGTCCCCCCTGGCCCACGCCAAGCTCTCCCCGGTAACCCGTCTCTGGCTTGATCGCTATTTTCACACCCCCTACGACCTGCCCCCCTTACCGCCACTCAACCCCCAAGGCACCCCTTTCCAAAAACGCGTCTGGGAAAAACTGCTCACCATTCCCACTGGTAAAACCACCACTTACGGCGATTTGGCCCAAGAGCTCAAGAGTGCACCACGGGCGGTGGGACAAGCGGTCGCTCGCAATCCACTCCCCATTTTTATTCCCTGTCATCGGGTGGTGGGTGCAGGAAAAAATTTTGGTGGATTCAGCGGTGGGGAGGGGATTGAAACCAAGCGGGCGCTGCTGACCCTGGAGGGGTGGCGGGAATAAGCTTCCAAGAGATGATCCAACTTTCCCGAATTCCGGGAAACCAATTCAGCCCATGGCGTTGTTCCAGGATAAAATGGCGCGTCTGTCTTGATTGATGCGGTTCGCGCAGCTCACCACATCCTACGCAGATTCCCCTGGAGTGGTATAACAGGGCAAGGCACGTGTGCCATTCTGAATGAGAATGACTGATCATTCAGAACACACAAAAAG
Source organism: Magnetococcales bacterium (assembly GCA_015232395.1). Lineage (NCBI taxonomy): Bacteria > Pseudomonadati > Pseudomonadota > Magnetococcia > Magnetococcales > Magnetococcales bacterium. The sequence continues at coordinate 29,225 of JADFZT010000036.1, forward strand.
GGACGGCTCCTCCTAAGCTTACGGAAGAGCCGAACCAAATTCCGCATTCCGGATCCCGATAAACCAAGCCGGGATCCAAGGATGACTATTTTTCAGCTTTGGCATACTTGCGCCGGAAGCGTTCCACCCGCCCTGCGGTATCCAACAGCTTGTGTTTACCGGTAAAGAAGGGATGGCAGGATGAACAGACCGCCAGGGACTGATCAGTGCCGGTGGAGCGGGTAACGATGACTGTTGCACAGCCCGCGCAGGTAAAGGTGCACTCTTTGTATTCAGGGTGAATGCCTGGTTTCATGATGGGTTAAGCTCCCTGGGTGTCCGGGTATCTACCAGCAAATTTGCTGGCCGCTAGCTATTCATGCTGGCGAAAAACTCGTTATTGTCTTTGGTTGCGCGGATTTTGTCCAGCAAAAACATCATGGAGTCCTGGGGACCCATGGGCATGAGCACTCGACGGAGCACCCAAAGCTTGCTGAGTTCGTCGCGTCCGGTCAAAAGTTCCTCTTTGCGGGTGCCGGATTTGGCGATGTCGATGGCGGGGAAAATCCGCTTGTCCACCAGCTTGCGATCCAGGTGGAGTTCCATGTTGCCGGTGCCCTTGAACTCCTCGAAGATCACTTCGTCCATGCGGGAGCCGGTATCGATGAGGGCGGTGGCGATAATGGTGAGGGAGCCGCCTTCCTCGATGTTGCGGGCAGCGCCGAAAAACCGCTTGGGGCGCTGGAGGGCGTTGGCGTCGATACCACCGGAGAGCACCTTCCCGGAGGAGGGGGCCACGGTGTTGTAGGCTCGGGCCAGGCGGGTGATGGAGTCGAGCAAAATCACCACATCCCGTTTATGCTCCACCAGGCGTTTGGCCTTTTCGATCACCATTTCAGCCACTTGCACATGCCGGGTGGCGGGCTCATCGAAGGTGGAGGAGACCACTTCCCCCCGCACCGAGCGCTTCATGTCGGTCACCTCTTCGGGCCGCTCGTCGATGAGCAGCACCTGGAGGATCACTTCCGGGTGATTTTTGGCGATGGAGTCGGCAATCTGCTGCATGAGCATGGTCTTACCGGTACGGGGCTGGGCCACGATCAGGCCTCGCTGTCCCATGCCGATGGGGGTGACCAAGTCGATCACCCGGGGACCCATGTCATCGCTGACTTCCTCCAGCTCCATGCGCAGCCGTGACTCTGCATAGAGGGGGGTCAGGTTGTCGAATAGAATCTTGCCCCGCGCTTTGGCGGGCTCTTCGAAGTTGATCTTTTCCACCCGGAGCAAAGCAAAATAGCGCTCGCTCTCTTTGGGGGAGCGGATCTGCCCTTCCACCACATCGCCGGTACGCAATCCAAAGCGACGAATTTGGGAGGGAGAGACGTAGATATCGTCAGGGCCGGGAAGATAGTTCGTATCCGGTGCCCGCAAAAATCCAAAGCCGTCCTGGAGAACCTCAAGCACCCCCTCTCCATAGATCTGACCGTTGTTGGTGCTCTCGGACTTGAGGATGGCGTAGATCAACTCCTGGCGGCGCATGCCGCTCATGCCATCCACTTTTCTCTCAGCTGCGAGTTCCGACAGCTCCGAAACGCTCTTTGCTTTCAAATCCTTAAGGTTCATCGCATCCCTAATCTTTCCGGTATTCACGAGTCCTGACGCCAAATCGCTCGTTCCATAAGCTTGTGACCGGTGGATAAACCGGAATTCATCAAGCGGATGGATCGAAGGCGGAATTTTGTCAGGGAAGCTATGTTAACGCGGACGAAGGTTCACTCGATTTTGAGTAAAAACGGATAACCGGCAATCACCGGTCGGTGTGTGGGATTTGCCTCTAAATTTTTTTTTGCGTGGGAACTGCCTCGGAAAAGAGGAGCCTACGAGCATTTTTGTTATTAGAGGAGCCTGGGGCCTTTTTAGAGGAGTCTGGGGCTGATTCTAGGGTGTGGGCTCATTCGGAGTGTTTATTTTGCCCGAAGAGTCCCGGACAGGCCCCTGCAACGTACATCGACGGTTTTCCTGTTGTCAAACTGAAAATCCACATCAGGCTGAAAAAAGTGCCTTCCGGGGGTTTGTTTTTACTGATTGACTGAAAGTATTTGACTGCAAAGCGGCTTCGTCAATGCCATTTTTCCGGCCAGGCCGCTATTCTGGGAGTCTTGTTTATCCTCACGATCTCTTCCCAGAGGGCGTTTACCTGGCTGCGGGTCTTTTCCAGAGTGCCTCGATTGTCGATCACCCGGTGGGCCATCTGGATTTTTTCGGCTTCGGGCATCTGCCGCTGGATGGCTTTTTGTTTCACCCCATCGCTCATCCAGTGGCGTTCGGCCAGCCGCTGCCACTGTTTTTCCCCACAGGCGACCACCACGGTCAGGTCACAGAGTTGCGCCTCCCCGGTTTCGAAGAGCAGGGGAATATCGAGGAGGGCGATGCCTTGGGGGGTTTGCTGATGGTAGTGGCTCAAAAGTTTTTTTTGCAGGGGGCGAATCCGGGGATGGACCACTTTTTCCAGCCAGGTGCGCTCCCGGGGGTTGGCGAAGACCTTCTCCCCCAGCTTTTTGCGGAGGAGGTGGCCTTGCTCATCGAGAATCCCCGGGCCGAAGTGCGCCACCACCTCTTGCAGCCCTTCGGTGCCGGGCTCCAGCACTTGGCGGGCGAGTTGGTCGGAATCCAGCAGCAGCGCCCCCTTCTCTTCCAACATTTTGGCGATGGTGGATTTACCGCACCCCATGGAGCCGGTGATCCCGATGATAAACATCGATTTATCCTACAGCACCAGTCCCCAATACCAGTCATAGATCCGTTGGCCGTAGAGGAGAAACACCCAGGCGGAGATGATCAGGTAGGGGCCGAAGGGGATGGGTAATGAACGATCACGGCCTGCGATGAGGATCCAGGTGAGGCCGACGACGCTGCCCAGTACCGAGGAAAAAAAGATGGTGAAGGGGAGTGCTTGCCATCCCATCCAGGCGCCGATCAGGGCCAGGAGTTTCACATCGCCGAAGCCCATGCCGACTTTGCCGGTGATTTTTTCAAACAGCCAGGCGAATCCCCACAAGCCGCCGCCGCCTGCCACCACACCGATGATGGAGTCCATCAAAGTGGCGTGGGGGGCTCCCAACCAGGGTAGTGCGGCCAGCAGCACCCCCAGGACGATACCGGGGAGGGTGATGACGTCCGGGAGGATGTAGTGATAGAAGTCGATCACCGTCAGGACGATGAAGGCGTAGGCCAGGATGAGGAGGGCGACGCTTTCCAGGGAGAAGCCCCAGCCGTGGATGATGCCGACGCTCATGAGGGCGGTGAGGAGTTCCACCAGGGGATAGGTGATGGATATTTTTTCGTCGCACTGGCGGCATTTACCTTTGAGTCGGAGCCAGCCGAAGATGGGAATGTTGTCGGTCCAGGGGATTTTGCTTTTGCAGGCGGGACAATGGGATGCGGGGAAGGCGATGTTTTCTTGCAGGGGAATCCGATAGATGCAGACGTTCAGAAAGCTCCCGATCACCGCGCCGTAGACAAAAACGATCACACCCAATTCCCAATACATGTGCGTCTCCCAAATAAAAAAAAGAGTTCTCTCCTTAAGATTCCCGCTTTGGGAGGGAATCCGTCAATAGTTGACGCGCTTCCAGGGGCGAATCCGGAAAGACCACCTCTCAATCACTTTATGAGACTGAAAGCAGAACATCACAATATAAAACTTTTAGCTTAATTTTCTCTCTGAAAATTGATGGTTTTGATTCATAAAAATGTATGAAAAATTTTAATTGAGATCTTAAAAATAAATCGTTTTACATTCCGCATGACTCTGTATAAATCATAAAAAATCAATCCAGTTGCTCATGACCGGAAAAATGGTTCATCTATAAATCAATACATGGAGAACAACAAAATGGTACCACCTGGACCCTAAATCCAAACAGGAGGAAATAAACTTAAATCTGAACACTTGGCTGTCTCATTCCAGGCTGGTGCTGCTGCGAATGGGGAAACGGATCATGCAAAAAGTTTGCACAGTGGACAATCCGGCTGAATGGAGAAGGAACCATGTATCATTCTACAAACCGGGTAACCGGAAAAACAGTGATGAAGTTGATCTTCGGGTTTTTGGCTTTTTATGTAACACCCCTTTGGGCTTTCACAGATGTTCCCAGTGACCGATGGGGTTACACGTATATCAACATACTGGCGGACAATGAAATCACCAGCGGCTGTGACTCGGAAAACTACTGTCCGGACAACGATCTTCAACGGGCGGAAATGGCTATTTTTCTACTCCGGTCACAATACGGTTCAAGCTACTCCCCATCCACCGCAAGTGGTGCCATTTTCGATGATGTTTCAACGAGTTTCTGGGCAGGAAATTTTGTGGAACGGCTATCGGAACTGGGTATCACCAGCGGTTGCGACGCCAGCAATTTTTGCCCCAGCCGGAATATCACCCGTTCGGAAATGGCCATCTTCCTGCTCAGAACCAAATATGGCTCCGACTACTCGCCGCCAACGGCCACGGGTACGATCTTCGGAGACATCTCTGCCGACTATTGGGCGGCATCCTTCATCGAACAGCTGGATGCTGAAGGTTGGTCTGATGACACCCTGGATACCACCAGAGAGTGTGCGGAAGGCAATTTTTGTCCCAGCCTGACCATCAACCGCGCTGAGATGGCGGTATTTTTGGTAAAGACCTTCGGGCTTGAAGCAACTTCCGGCAGCGAAGTTGATGGAGATGCGGCCAACGGTGAACTGCTCTTTAACGCCCAAGGCTGTGCTGATTCAAGCTGCCACGGGGCGGATATCTCGGAAAACCTCAACAACATTCAAAACGGAACGGATTCGGACACCATTGACAATGCGTTTGAGAGCGTCTCCGAGATGGCTGCCATGGGGTATGCCTTCAGTGATCAGGAGGTGGCTGATCTGGCTGCCTGGATTACAGAATACGCCTCTTCAACCGTTACCGGCGATGCTGTAGACGGAGCCTCTCTCTACACCAGCAAGACCTGTTCCGGATCAAGCTGCCACAACACCAATGCCAGGGAAAACAAAAACCGGATACTGGCCGGACTGAATACCTCCCTGATCGATTATGCGCTGACCAATGTCCAGCAGATGGAATCCTTGCAGGGAACCCTAACGGCCCAGGACAAGGCCGATCTGGCCGCCTATCTGGATTCGTTGATTGTTCCTGTGACTGAAGGAGATTCCGAACAAGGGGAAGCTCTGTATGGCGGAAGTATTTTCTATGGTTGCAGCCAAGCCTCCTGTCACGGCAGCGATCCGACTGCAAATCTCAACAACATCCAGAATGGGGTTGACCCGAAACAGATTGCCACAGCGCTGGTTTCGGTCACGGAGATGCGAGGGGCCACCCCGCAGTCTCCCACATTTCTCTCCTACGATACCAATGTCACCTCCCGAAGGATCGCCAACATTGCCGCCTGGATTCAGGAGCAGATCCAGTAGATAAAACCGCTTGACTGGAAAAACTCCTCGACCAAAACCACTCTAACAGTGATGGAGAACACATCGATATTGGCTCTACAGCGTACCTAGCGACGCTGTAGAGCTTTTTTTAAGCTGAAGCCAACGGCCAGCCTGATCCGCCTATCCCACAATGATATCCAGATTTTTCCTGTAAAACGACCGACTCTCCCATAGTGGTTCCAATGGAAAATGGCACAGAAGAGGCAGCTCCCCTCTTTGATATACGCGTTCGAAGGTGCTTACTCGACGCCGAGCTTGGAAATCCGGTAACGAAACGAACGAAAAGAAAGCCCTAATAATTCAGCCGCCTTGGTCTTATTCCCCCCAGCCCTCTCCAACGCCTGACGAATCGTCTTCGCCTCAATATCACTCAACAATCCCTCCAAATCCACCCCACTCTCAGGCAACTCAAACTCCCCCAAATCCTCTTCACTGCTCCTCCCAACCTGCTGAGGCTCCCTGATATGATGAGGCAAAGTGAGAATGTCCAGCGTATCCCCGGTGGTAAGGGAAATCGCCCCCTCAATCACATTCTCCAACTCCCTCACATTTCCCGGAAAAGAATACCTGGCCAAACAATCCGCCGCCGCAGGCTCCACCCGACGCACAGGCAACTCATACCGCTTGGCAAACTTTTCCACAAAACGATTCACCAATAACGGAATGTCCGGCTGACGCTCCCGCAACGGCGGTAAATGCAAATTCACCACATTAATCCGATAATAAAGATCCTCCCGAAAACGACCCTCAGAGACCTCCTTGCCCAAATCACGGTTGGTCGTGCAAACCAGCCTGGCATCCACAGGCTTCTCCGCACCGGAAGTCCCCACCGGCCGTACCGCACGCTCCTGCAATACCCGCAATAACTTTACCTGAGTGCTCAAAGGCATCTCACCAATCTCATCCAACAACAGAGTGCCCCCGTCCGCCTCAACAAACACCCCCTTGCGACTCTGGGTCGCCCCCGAAAAAGCCCCCTTGGTATGACCAAAAAGCTCACTCTCAATCAACGTCTCCGGAATCGCCGCACAGTTGATCGCAATGAACGGACCCTTCGAACGGGAAGAGTGATCATGCACATAACGCGCTATGAGTTCCTTGCCCGTGCCCGACTCCCCCGTTACCAAAACCGTCGCACTCGTGCGCCCCACACGTCCCGCCAACTCCAAAATCCGCCGCATCGCCGGACTGTTGCCAATCACCCCCCGCTTGGGCCGACTCTCCTCCAAAGCCACCTTCAAACGAGTGTTTTCCCGCTTTAAATCAACCTGCTCCAAAGCCCTTGCCACCACCAGGTGGAGATCCTCCATCGGAAAAGGCTTCTCCAAATAATCAAAAGCCCCCTCCTTCATGGCCGTCACAGCCGTCTCCGTAGAAGCAAAAGCCGTGATGAGAATCACCGGAAGCTCCGGCGTACGCCCCTTGGCCTCCCGTAAAATATCCAGCCCACTCACATCCGGCAGCTTCAAATCAGTAATCAACAAATCCCACGATCCCGACGCCAACGCCTTGCGAGCCCCAATCCCATCCCCAGCCCCTTGAACGGCATGACCCGCCCCTTCCAAGGCCATGGCCAAAAGCTCCCGGAGATTTTTTTCATCATCTACCACCAATATTCTAGCCATCAGCCGCTTCCATGGTGAGTCGTACCCGCAACCCGGTCCCTTCCCGGGCATTTTCCAACACCAAGCGCCCCTGATTCAAATGCATCAGCTGCACCACCACCGCCAAACCCAACCCCGTTCCCGCAGAACGCGTGGTAAAAAAAGGCTCCAACACCTGCCCCATCAACTCCGGATCAATCCCGGGCCCATCATCGGAAATCTCCACCTCCACCTGCTTGGCCAAATCAGACATCAAATGCCCCGACACCTGAAGCTTGCGAAAAGTCACCGTCAACCGACCCCCATCCGGGGCAGCCTGGGCCGCATTGATGAAAAGATTCCAAAAAACCTGCCGCAAATGATCCCCATCAAACAGAATTTTTTCCCCTCCCGGAATCAAAATGTCCAATTTCCGATTCTCTCCCCAACGGGGATCCTGCCCCAACCGCTCTTGGACATCCATCAAAAAAGAACGCAGATTTATGGGGTTACGAGAAGCCTGGGGGGGGCGGGAAAAAAACAGAAAATCGTTGATCAGCTGGTTGAGACGCCGAATCTCCTCCTGAATAATCTGCTCCAAACGCCGCCGCTCATCCCGGGACTCCCGTAGCGCCAACATCTGGGTAGCAGAAAGAATGGAGGCCAGGGGATTGCGGATTTCATGGGCCACATAAGCCGCCATGCGACCCGTCAAAGCCAACTTGTCCCGCTCCGCCAGCTCCCGCTCCAGCCGCTTGCCCTCCGATAGATCCCGAATCACAATCAGCGTGCCGATCACCGCTTGCCGATGGTCGGTCAGGGGCGCCAAATTCACCCCGAGTATACGCTCACGCCAAGCCATTTCCAAAAAAACCGTCTCCCCCCCGGCCCGGTCAATGGCCCACTTGAACTCCGGAAAAATCGCCACCAGAGGACGCCCCACAATCCCCTCCGGCTCCTCCCCCAAAATCGGTGCCACTTCAGAGTTGACGCTGCGGACAATCCCCTGATTATTCACGGAAAGAAGGGCGTATGGCATCGCCTCGATGATCTGCTGATTCAAGGAAGCCAGGTTGGCCAGACTATCCTGCTGCTGATCAAAGGCAATCTGCAGCCCCTGGGCCTTCTCAGCCAGTGCCCCCCCCAAAAGTGCGGTGAGAAAAAAAGCCGCCCCATGGGAGACCATCCGCCCCAAAAGCACCCGGGAGGAAGCCAGAGGGACTTCGAACAACATCGAGTTGACCGTCACCCCCACCACCAGCAGGAGCACCACCATCCCCGCCACCAACAACGCCTCCCTGCGACCCAGCAAAAGCGCCGTATTCAAAACCGCCAAACCATAAAGAAAGGGGAGAGGGCTGTGAAAACCACCGGTGAGAATCACCAGGCCCGTCACTAAAACCGGATCCATGGCGCACTGCAAACGGGTCAACATTTCCAGACCCGAACGACTGCGCAACCAGATGAGATAGACCAGAGTGGTGGTGAAGAGCAGGCCCAGGAAGAGATAGAGAACCTGAACCTGAAGATCCGGACGCATCCCCGCCTTGGGTTGAAATACCCAGTGGGTCAGCAAAAAAAGCACACTGATGATGACCAGGCGGTAGAAAGTCAGCCTGGAGAGCTGGGAAAAACGGTCGGCGTTGGTCACCATGGGAGCGGCCCCCCGTTGCCGCCGGATTGCATCAAACCCTCAAACAGATCCCAGGCATCAACCGGAAAACAAGAGCTCCCGGTGCCAATCCTTGCCCCTCTCAGGATGGCCTTGCCTTAAGATGAATCTCTCTTTTGACCAGACAAAAAAACATCCACCCCCGGGCAGAAAAGAGCACGGGGGGGATCAACCAAAACCATCCAGCAGGGGGAAATCAACCCACCACAGAACCCATCTGGAAGATCGGCATGTACATCGCTACCACCAGGCCACCGATGAGAACACCGAGAATCACCAGAATGATCGGCTCCAGCAAAGCGGTCAGGTTATCCACCGCCCGATCCACCTCCTCCTCATAAAAATCAGCAATCTTGGCCAACATCTCCTCCAGATTACCGGTGGATTCACCGATGTTGATCATCTGGGTGACCATGGAAGGAAAAAGACCCGATTCGAGCAAAGGTTCCGTCAAGCTGCGGCCTTCGGCGATGGAGGAGCGGGAGTTCATGATCGCCTCTTCCACCACCCGGTTACCAGAGGTCTTGGCGACGTTTTCCAGAGACTCCAAAATGGGGGTACCCGCCGCCACCATGGTGGAAAAGGTGCGGGCAAAACGGGCTACGGCGGATTTTCTCAAAATCATGCCGAAAACCGGTAGATTCAGAGACAATCGATCCATCTGGTAGTGAAAATTTTCGTTGTTGTTGTAGAGTCTCTTGAAGGTAAAAATGGTCCCACCGATGACGATCAACACCAGCCACCAGTTGGCCTGTGACCACTCTGATATGGAAATCACCACCCGAGTGGGCATGGGCAGCTCAGCGCCAAAATTGCTGAAAAGATCCGCAAAGGCCGGCACCACGAAGATCATCAAGACACCGGTGATGATAAAGGCGATCACCAGCACCGCGATGGGGTAGGTCATGGCGGATTTGACCTTGGCCTTCAAGGCTGCCGCCTTTTCCTTATAGACCGCCAAACGAGAGAGCACCGCCTCCAGAATACCCGACTGCTCACCAGCGGAGACCAGATTGACGAACAGCTCGTCAAACATGACGCTCTCTTTGTTCAGCGCCTCGGTCAGGGAGGTACCCGCCTCCAGGTCATTTTTGACCCGCATGGTCACTTCACCCACCGCCGGGTTTTCCGAACCCTTGGAGACCAGATTGAAACACTGCACCAGGGGGAGCCCGGCTCCCACCATGGTGGAGAGCTGCCGGGTGAAGATCACGATCTCCATTTCGGTGATGTTGTTACCCCCGAAAAAACCGCCGCCGGATTTGGGCTTTTTCTTGACCTTGATTTTTTTCAGCCCCTGCTTGCGCAGCTGGGCCATCACCTCACCGGTATTGGCCCCCTCCATGTTGCCAGAACGCTTTTCACCGCTCCTGGTAACGGCTTCCCACATAAAGGTTTCCATCAAATACCTCCCACAAGCCGCCGTAAATGATTGCGAACCATATCCACCGGCATCTCCTCACCGGTCCAAATCCGAAAAGCCAGTGCCCCCTGATGAATCAACATGCCCAAGCCGTTGGCGCCAGCCAATCCCCGGATACGGGCCTCTTTCAGAAGAGGGGTCTCCAAGGGTGAATAGACAATATCATAAATGAAGGCCTCTTCGGGCAGTCGATCCAGATCAATCCCCAAAGAACCCTCTCCATTCAGGCCGACACTGGTGGTGTTGACCAAAAGATCGCATCTCTCCAGGGGTAAATCGGCCGCTTCCTTCAGGGAGATGGCCTCTACTTCAGGTAGCTGGACATCGTTTTTGTAAAAACCGACTTCATCCAGCAACTCGGGACGCATGAGGTCGTCAAGCAGACGATGGGCGCGCTCAGCGGTGCGGTTGACCACGGTAATGCGACCCCATTCACCCGCCAGAAGCAGCCCGGCCACCACCGCCTTGGCCGCTCCCCCCGCACCCATGAGAATCACGTTGGGTCTGGCTTTGGTGGGCTGATAGACCTCATCCAATGCAGCCATAAAGCCCGCCGCATCGGTGTTGTAGCCCCAAAACCGGCCATCCTGCCCCAAGGTCACGGTGTTCACAGCCCCAATCCAACGGGCTTCCGCGCCCACACCGCCAATACACCGGATGATGGTTTCCTTGTGGGGAATGGTAATGTTGAAACCGGCGCAACCCACGGCCTTCAGCCCCACCACCAGCTCATGGAGATGTTCAGGCGCCACCGGAAAAGGCAGATAGCGATAGTTGAGCTTGAGGGCGTCCAGAGCCAGATTGTGCATGGCCGGGGAGAGGGAGTGGGCCACGGGATGACCGATGACCCCCAACAGGCGGGTGTGGCCATCGATGGCAAAACAGGAAAAAAGATTGGGATCAATATCGTTCATATGGGATTGGGCACATCATAATGATGGTGAACAAGACCAAATCGACTGGCCAGCAAATCCCCAACCGCCTGGATTCCGAACCGTTCGGTGCGGTGATGGCCAGCAGCGATGAAATGAATACCTTCCTCCAGGGCATAGTGATAGACCCATTCTGTCGCCTCCCCGGTGATAAAAAGATCCGCCCCCACAGCCACAGCCTCCCGAATCAACTCGGGTGCGGCTCCGCTGACGATGGCGATTTTTTGAATCCGCTCCGGACCAAACGGCAAGACCAGAGGCTCCCCGCCGATCACTTCCCGAATCCGCCCGGTCATGCCTTCGATGGAGAGGCTTCCGCTCCGGGGCTGACCCAAAAAGGAGAGAGGCGTTCCCCGATAGAGACCAAAAGGGGCTCCCCGCTCCAAACCGAGTTTGTCCAGCAGAAGAGCATTGTTGCCCAATTCTCCATGGCAATCCAGTGGTAGATGATAGGCGGCAAGAGCCATATCCCGCATCAGGAGATATTTCAGCCGCTCTCTGAGGCTTCCTGCTATCACTCGGGAATCTTTTTCCCAAAAAAGACCGTGATGTACCAAAATCAAATCCGCCTCACACTGCGCCCCCTTTTCAAAGAGCGCCATGCAGGCCGAAACCCCGGTCGCCACCACCCGAATCTCCCTGGAACCCGCCACCTGAATACCGTTGGGGGCATAATCGGCCAGGGCATCTGCCCCCAGGGTCTCATGCAAAAATCGCTCAATCTCCTCAAGATAGACCATAACTGTCAGAAATCCTTGCGCTAAAAGGCATTATCGGGGACCATGTATAGAATCGTTGCAAACCGGTCTGTCTTGATATTCACTGGGTTTTGGCTGTAGAATTCACCGGGTTGTGGCCATAGAACCACTTACGCTGCAACCAGCAACGATTTTGTATTTTAAAGCAATCCACTTAAAAAGCATCAAACTGTCTTGGAAAGACCTTCCCCATGTCTTCACGTCGGGATCCTTTCACGCTTTTGCCCATCGATTCCGAACGGCTTCGCCGCATCGAGACGAACCCCTATCTGAACGCCCGGGATAAAATTTCCCGTATTCTCGTCAAGTATACCCTGATCGACTCCTACCACAAATTTCGCAAAGCCCGTCTGCCCTATCCCTTCGTCCAACCGGCACTCCTGCGTCCCGGCTCGGTAGCCGCCACCCGGGAATATGTCCTGCACAACAATGCCCTGGTTATTTTGGTCGATGGCATGCTTCCAGACAAGTTACGGAAACATTTTCACTATCGGGAGGGCAATCGGGTCCGCAAAAAAACCATCGCCGAGGTGGCTCCGGACATTCAGGGCATGGAAAACTATTCCCGCAACCATCGTCGGGTGACCAATCCAGGTTTCGAGGGGCTGATGCGCATGCTTCTGCCTCTGGATTATGCCCTACTGGTACAAAATTCCCAGGAAGAGGGTCGCCTTTCCCGTAATTTCAGGCTAACCAACTTTCACGTCAAGATCGAACGCCTGACCGATAACGCCTTGCGGGGATTGGGCACCCATCTCAACTATCTCACCCGCAGTCTTTATGAGCGGGGGGATGCCTTTGTGGAATCCCTGGAGAAAAAATTTTACGAATATCACAGCTTTTACCACAACGCTGCCGGTCGCCGCTCCGCTTCAGCCCTGGCCACCCAGCTGTTAAACCGGGAGGGATTGCAAGGCACCATCTACATCGCCTCACAACAGGATCGGCGTCTCACGCTGCTCTCCACCAGCGGTGAGTCCCGGGAAACCCATATCGAACAATATCTCCTGCTGCTGTTGCCTCCGGAGCGTCTGGCCCAGTTGAAAAAATGGGGCCGAAAGCGCGACCTGGACATTCGTCGTAACTATCTGGTGGCCAAACACGGCCAGGATGGGGGGGTGGTGCTCTTTCGCATACGCTATGAACACACCGCAGCTGGCCGTCCATCCCCGAATGGAGCCTTGAAAAGCCATTTTGATCCCAAGGAAAAGTGGATCCGGATCAAGGATGAGGCCATACTCCCCCTTAATCCAAAAAAAGATGGCGAAATCGCCTATCAGGTCGCTTTCCAAAATACAAAATCAAACCAGTAGGGAGGGGAAAAAATAATCCACAGGCCCCTGTGGAAAACAGCCGGACAACACCCTGATTCAAAAGTTGATAACCTGACCCTGGTCCGGTAAAACAGAATTTATCCCCAGATCATACACGAAAAGACACCTGGGTTTACCAATGGGTTGAACTATCAATATTACCTTGTTTTTCAACAATATATAAAATTTATCCACAGTTTCCACAGGCCCTTTATCTTCTACAATCTTTTAACATTTTTAAAATCTAATATTTGATACATTCAAGGCGGATTTTCTCAAAAGCCTTCCTGATCGGGAAATCTCGACAGCGAAACAGGGGAAAATCCCTTCACCACCGACCATTTTAAGGGATTCCATGGAACCCAAACACCCCTTCATCAGGTCTTGTCTGCGTTTGCCGGTAGAACAAACTCCCCTTTGGCTCATGCGCCAGGCAGGTCGTTATCTGCCGGAATATCGGAAGCTTCGGGCTCAGGCCGGGGATTTCATGTCCTTGTGCCAAAATCCGGAGCTGGCCACTGAAATCACCATACAGCCCATACGGCGCTTTGATCTGGATGCAGCCATTCTGTTTTCAGACATTCTGGTGATTCCCCACGCCATGGGCATGGGGCTCCATTTTGTCACGGGAGAGGGACCGATATTGGCGGATCCCATGCGTCAGAGTGGCGATATTGATCGCCTCAAGGTGGTGGATCCCAATGTTGAGCTGAAATATGTGATGGATGCCATTGCCGGAATTACCCGGGAATTGGCCGGTCGTGTTCCCCTGATCGGCTTTTCGGGAAGCCCCTGGACCGTGGCCACCTATATGGTCGAGGGAGGCAGTTCCAAAACCTTCTCCCGGATTAAGGGGATGCTCTACGACCAGCCGAAAACGTTGCACAAGCTTTTGGATCGTCTGGTGGATTCGGTCGCTGATTATCTCAATGCCCAGATTGAGGCCGGGGTCTCTACCGTACAGATTTTTGACTCCTGGGGCGGAGCTTTGGGGCCCAAGGAGTTCAGGGAATTTTCGTTGAACCCCATGGCCCGTATCGTCGAGCGGCTGCATCGGACCAACAGCAAAGGGGAAAAGGTTCCGGTCATTCTCTTTGCCAAGGGGTGTGGGCAGATGCTGGAGGAGCTGGCGGATACCGGCTGTGATGTGCTGGGTCTTGACTGGACCACCGATCTGGGAGAGGCCAGAAAGCGGGTGGGGGATCGGGTGGCTTTGCAGGGCAATATGGATCCCACGGTGCTTTATGCCCAACCAGCGCGCATTGATGCGGAGGTGGAACGTCTGCTGACCGCTTTTGGTTCCCATCCGGGCCATGTCTTCAATTTGGGCCACGGCATGTCTCCGGACATGAATCCTGATCATGTGACCGCTCTGGTGGAGTCGGTCCATGGAATCAGCCGTCGGATCAGGGGAGCTTCCTGATCATGAGTGGTTCGGGCCTCTCTCAAAAGGTGGTGTTTGACCGGAAGCTGATCGATAAATATGACCGGGCCGGGCCACGCTATACCTCTTATCCCACCGCCCCTCATTTTCATGAAAAGTTTGGTCCGGAGCAGTTCCGCAAGATGGCGGCGGATTCCAATGTTGGACCTGACAAGCGACCCCTGTCGATCTACGTCCACATCCCCTTTTGTGATACGGTCTGTTATTACTGCGCCTGCAACAAGGTGGTGACGCCGGATCGGTCGAGGGCGGCGCACTATCTGGAATATCTGTTCCAGGAAATCCCCAAGATGGGTGCGCTGTTCGATAGGGATCGGCCAGTGGTGCAGCTTCATTTGGGTGGGGGTACGCCCACCTATCTGGATATCGGTCAGCTGGGTCGATTACAGGAAGAATTAGGCAAACATTTTAATCTGATGGGGGATGACACCGGGGAGTATGGCATTGAGGTGGATCCCAGAGAGGTGCCTGACGGGACTCTGCAAGGCTTGCGGGATTTGGGTTACAACCGCATCTCCATCGGCGTTCAGGATTTGGACCCCAAGGTACAAAAGGCGGTCAACCGGATTCAGCCCAAGGAGTTGACCTGGCGGGTGGTGGAGGAGTCGAGAGCGGTGGGGTTTCACTCCATCAATCTCGACTTGATTTATGGATTGCCTTTTCAGACGGAGGCGGGGTTTACCAAAACCCTGGAGACGGTGATTCAGGATTTGGAGCCGGATCGTCTGGCGGTTTTCAACTATGCCCATTTGCCACAATATTTCATGCCTCAGCGGCGGGTTAATCCCGAGGAGTTGCCGGAGCCGGAAGAAAAGTTGCGGATTTTGGAATCGGCCATCGAGGTGTTGACCCGGGCGGGTTATGTTTATGTGGGGATGGATCATTTTGCCAAGCCTGAGGATGAGTTGGCCACGGCCCAGCGCAATGGTGTTTTGCACCGTAATTTCCAGGGTTACACCACCCATGGTGAGTGTGATCTGGTCTCTCTCGGCACCACGGCCATCAGTCAGGTGGGGCCTTCCTATGCTCAAAACCTGAAGGGGCTGGAGGAGTATTATCAGCGCTTGGATGGGGATGAGATTACGGTTTTCAGGGGGTTGGAGCTGACTCGGGATGATCTGATCCGGCGGGATGTGATCATGCGATTGATCTGTGATTTTCAGTTGGATCGCACCCAGGTTGGGGAGCGGTTGAATCTGGATTTTGACGACTATTTCAAGGATTCCCTGCCGGATATCGCCAGAATGGTGGATGAGGGATTGTTGGAGGATGAAGGATCGATCATTCGTTTGACGCCGGGTGGGAGGCTTTTGATTCGCAACGTCTGCATGGCTTTTGACTGGTATCTGAAAAACGCCGAACAAACCCGATCATTTTCCAAAACCATCTGACTTTATAGTGGTATAGCCATTCGAATCAAGAATTGGACATATGCCGTTGCACTTTTGCCGTCATTCCCGCGAATGCGGGAATCCAGGATGTCTGGCACGAGCCTTTCCAAATCTTACATCACTTTCAGCAAAACGCCGGCCTTTCTTGATGATTTGGTTTTTCCTTGAAGGCAACCATCAACTCCCTGGATCCCCGCCTTCGCGGGGATGACGAGTCAGGGAAGAGTGTCCAATTTTGAGATAGAACTGTTATAATGAAAGGTCTGAGTCTGGGGTTGTCTTCCCCAGGGTCTTGATCTTGCTTTTTTCAGGATGACTCAATGAGCCAGGAATCCACCATCGTCATCGGAGGCGGCATCTCAGGCCTCGCTACCGCCTGGTTTCTCTACCAGGAAGGCTACCCCGTGCAGCTCCTGGAGTCCCGGAGCCAGCCCGGTGGCACCATCCTCACCAGCGATCATCAAGGCTATCGCATCGAACATGGACCCAACTCCACCCTGCAACGCCAAGGCGCCCCGGACGACGCCCTGGGACGGTTGATCGAACAGCTGGATCTGGAAAAAGAGGTGGTCAGCGCCCCCCCAGCCGCCCAAATCCGCTATGTGGTCCAAAACGGCCAACCCCAACCCCTCCCCACCAGCCCCCTGGCTTTTTTAACAACCAGGCTTTTTTCCCTGAAAGCCAAACTCCGACTCCTGGCCGAACCCTTTATCGGACGCGCCAAGGAAGAGGAGTCCATCGCCTCTTTCGTGCGCCGACGCCTGGGAAAAGAGTTTTTAAACTATGCCATCGAACCCTTCATCTCCGGCGTCTATGCAGGCAACCCGGAGCGGCTTTCCGTACAAGCAGCCGTACCGAAAATTTATGCCCTGGAGAAACAATACCGCTCCCTGATTTTTGGCGCCATCGCCCGAGGCCGGGTGGCGAAAGGGGCCGGGCAACCCGTTGGCCGGATGATCTCCTTTAAAAACGGCATGGGCCAACTCCCCGAAACAGTCATCAACCAACTACCCAAAGGCACCGTCCACCTGGGACACAAGGTGGTGGCTCTGGAACCCCAACCGGATGGCTCCTTCACCATCCATTGGGAAAAAGGGGAAGAAACAGGAACACTCAACGCCGACAGAGTGGTTTTGGCCCTTCCCGCACCCGCTGTGGCAGAACTTTTGGCACCCTTTGCTCCCGAAGCCGGAGAAATACTCCACACCATCCCCTACGCCCCCATCGCCTCCATCGCTTTTGGCTTTAAACGCAGCCAGGTAAAGCACTCCCTGGACGGCTTCGGTTTTCTCACGCCCAGAAGCGAAAAATTACGGATTCTGGGCGCGCTGTTCATGAGCACCCTCTTTAAACATCGCGCCCCCAAGGATCATGTGCTGCTCAACGTCTTTGTTGGCGGCATGATGGATACCGAGGTGGAAGAGACCGACGACGAAACCCTGGTCAACCAGATGCTGAAGGAGCTGAAACAGCTGTTGGGGCTTTCCGGCAAACCCACATTTATCTTCCTCACCCGTCACAAACGCTCCATCCCCCAATACACCTTCGGCCATCTGGATCGCCTGAAAACGTTCGATCAGATGATGGAAAACTACCCGGGGCTTCACTTTAGAGCCAACTGGCGAGAAGGTATTTCAGTGGCGGATTGTGTCAAGAATGCCGAAATCCTGGTGGACTCCTTCGAAGATTTTCATTAGGCTGCGAGCGTTGATACAAAGGTAGCGGAAAGGCTGGCTGGCCATTTTTTCGAAGTAGTGGCAGCTTTTTAGGGCCTTCCATACCGAAAACCATCTTATTTTTGGTTTCAATTATTCAGGGAGCCCCTATTTCAGGGGTGCAGTCATGTATAGTTTGGTCGTTGAGGATGAGCCTGTTTCCCAGGCGATTCTGCAAGGCATACTGGAACCCTTCGGACCCTGTGATCTGGCCTCCTCCGGTGTTGAAGGGGTGGCGATGTTACAGAAGGCCCTATCCCAGGATAAACGCTACGATCTGGTCTGCCTGGATATCCAAATGCCCGATATGGATGGCTTGGAGACCCTGAAAATTTTCCGTAAAATCGAACAGGAGAAGGGTATCCAGCGGTTTGGTCAAGTGAAAGTATTCATGGTGACCAGCCTCTATAATCGTCAATCTCTGGAGACGGCGTTTTACCAGGGAGATTGCGACGAATATATCGAAAAACCCATTGATCCAAACGATTTAATGGAACGGCTGCAAAAATATAAATTGATTGGCAGAACATAAGATTGGGTTGGCCGGAGCAGTACATCAGCAAGGGTAGCCATCCGGTTAGCGGGTTGATGGAAAATAGCCCCCATGGATGATCTTGACTCAATAAAAGCGGCTGGGGATCAAAAGGGCACCCAGCCAGTGACCTCTGCCGACCTGGATCAAACCAACCGGGCTTCGGCGGGCAGATCTTTCTTTGCCCCTTCCGCCTTCCAGGCCACCAGCATCCCCACCAGGGAGACGGTGCAA
>JADFZT010000037.1 GCA_015232395.1 Magnetococcales bacterium
TGGGGATAACCTGCACAACATCCCGTTATAAAACGGGATTTTACAAATTTCCGTGTCTACCCGTCAGAAACCCAGGCCTTTGCCTCTACCCTGTGCCGGGGTGGTATCGTCCTTGTCGGTTTGCGACGGAGGGATAGAGGAGTTTTTGCTGGTCTTGCGCGTCTGTTTTTCCAGAAATATCGACAGTATCAGATCAACGATCAAAAGCAGGCTGGCCATCAGCGCCTGAATTTCGTCTGAAACCTTGCCAGATGACCGTAGGGCGTCAAACTCGGCCTTCAAGCGGTCAATCTCAGCGCGCACAGATGTTTTGTCCATGGAAGCCATGGCATTATTTTACCATGGTATTTTTCGGCCTCCCCAACAGCCCATAGTCGCCACAAAGCAAGCTGCGCCTTTGCCAAACTCAAAATGTTGCCAAAAGCCCTTCCAGCGCCAATTCCACCCCCATTACGCCGGCATCTGATGCCGATCGGGGAAATGACCATTCTGGCATGGAAAAATCGTGTCAAGAAATATCGTGCTGCCACCTCATTTTTTTTGGGGGGGCGAGCAGTTACCTTCCAGCTTTGTCTGGTTCCGGACTTTCATGCGCCAGGACCGTCGCCATGGGCGTGGCCCGTGGAGGAATGGATTGATACTCCTTCTGTTCTTCCACGGGCATGGGTAGCTTGACGGCCATGCGTCCCAGGGCGATCAGACCAACGACGCCATGAACGCCCGCCAAATACCAGAAGAAACCCTGGGGACCGGTGGAAGTCATGGTCAGGGAAACAAGGATAGGTCCCAAAACGGATCCGATGCCACTGGTCAGAATGAGGGCGCTTCCGGCCGAAACCATCTGATCCCTCTTAAGACCGTCGTTGGTAGTGGCCGAAGCAAGAGAATACAGTGGCAGGCTGAATCCGCCAAACAGAGCTACCAATCCATAGAACACAGGTCCTGGGTTGTTTGAAGTCATGATGGCGCCCATCGCGGTGAACGCGGCGAGAAACGTTACAGCGGTTATGACCGTTCTCCTGTTGATATGGTCGGAAAGGCGTCCGATAGGCCATTGCAACAATCCACCGCCGAGAATAGCCAATCCCATGAAAAGGGAGGTTTCACCAATAGAAAACCCCATCCCTGTGGCATAAAAAGCGCCCATGGACAATAAAACGCTGTTGGCCAAACCGCTGCCAAAAGCAGTGGCGACTCCGAGCGGAGCCAAGGAAAACAGGGCCTTTAATCCTATGTGGGAAGGGGTCTCGAAATGCGGCACATGGGTTACGCTCAACAATATTGGAACCAGCGACAGGGAAACCAGGGCAGAGACCAATATGAACAGCTCGAATCCCTCTGGATCCGCAATGTTAAGAAGAGATTGCCCACCCGACATGCCCATCAGTTGCGCCAACATGTAAATGGAGAGGACGCGACCCCGGGAAGTATTCTCCGCTTTGTCATTGAGCCAACTCTCCGCCACCATATAGAGCCCCGCGTAACAGAAGCCGGTAACCAGTCTGAAAAAACTCCATATGAATGGATGCACGAAAACGGCATGAAGAAGCACCCCCACCGATGCCAGAGAAGCCAGCGCCGCAAACACCCGTACATGCCCCACCCGGAAAATCATTTTTGGAGTTACCAGGGAACTGATTAAAAATCCTGCGAAATAGGCGGACATCACGAGTCCCGTAATCCCGATGGAAAAACCTTCCAGGTTGGCTCGCAGGCCCAGCAGGGATCCATGCAGACCGATGCTCAATTTCAACAGGGCGATGCCGAACAGAAGAGGCCACATGCCCCACAACACATTCCAAACCACAATGGATTTCCTCGATGACAGGGAGTTTCAAAACGACCATGCCGGTTTCACCAACCGGCATTGGGAATGAAATCCTCTATTGGAGCCGTCGCCAGTAAATGTTTCTTGAGCTTTCCCAAGGCCTTCTTCTCCAGTTGGCGGACCCGCTCCCGGCTCAAGGAGAGCAACCTGGCAAGTTCATCCAGAGTCTTGGGATGGTCGGTCTGGAATCGTTCGCGGATGATGATCCGCTCCCTGGGGTCCAGGTCGTCGATTCCTTTCTCGACCTGAGCGTGCAGGAAACGCTGCTGGTCCAGGGAAATGGCCCGGGCTTCCGGGCCAGGACGCGCATCAGGCAGAATCTCCACCCGGTTTCCGTCGTCATCCAGAATCGGCTGGTCCAGGGAAACGTCCTTTCCGGACAACCGGGCGTCCATCTCGATGATGGTGTCCGGATCGGTTCCGAATTGCGTGGCCAACGTTTCCGCCTCTTCTCTGTTCAAAGGCGCAAAACCGGATTTGGATTGGCGCAGCTTGTAGAAAAGTTTCCGTTTCAGAGTGGTCGTGGCGATTTTCACCAGACTCCATGACTTCAAGATGAACTCATGAATGGCCGCCCGGATCCACCAGATGGCATAGGCTGCGAGGCGGACGCCGCGCAAGGGGTCGAACTTTTTTACCGCCTGCATCAGGCCGATGGTTCCCTCCTGAACCAGATCCGGCAGAGGAATTCCGTACCCCCGGTAATCCAAGGAGGCCGAGTAAACCAGGCGGAGGTGGGAAAAGACCAGCGTCTGGGCCGCTGACGTATCGTTTTGGATCCGAAACCGCGTGAACAGATCGGACTCCTCTTTCACCGTCAGGATGGGGGCTTCCATGGCTTTGGCGACAAATGACCTGAAGCCGTAATCGTCATCAGACCAAACAAGGGGCCAAGTATCATTCCTGGCAACGATGTGGTTGCTCATTGTTGGTATCTCTTAAGTTTGAAGGGTTTTTCATTCAATTATGCCTTGAGTGCCGCAATCCGTTCCTCCAGTGGAGGATGGCTCATGAAAAGGTTGGCCCATCCTCCGGCTCCGGAGATGCCGAATGCGGCCACCTCCTGGGGGAGGGAAGATTCGCCATGCGCCTGGCCGAGCCGCTCCAGGGCCGAGATCATTTTCTTGCGACCAGCTAGTCTGGCGCCGCCCGCATCGGCCCGAAATTCCCGATATCTGGAAAACCACATGACCACAATACTGGCGAGCAGCCCGAAGACGATCTCGAGGATGAAGACGCTCAGGTGATAGAGGATGCCTTGGCCTGAGCTTTCCTCTTCATTGCGGGAAATCAGGTTGTCGAGCACTCCGCCCACCAACCGGGCGATGACGATCACGAAGGTATTCAGGACCCCCTGAATCAGGGTAAGCGTCACCATGTCGCCGTTGGCCACATGGCTGACCTCATGGGCCAGAACCGCCTCGACTTCGGAACGGTCCATTTGCTGGAGAAGTCCAGAGCTGACCGCCACCAAGGCATGGTTGCGGTACATGCCCGTGGCGAACGCATTCATCTCCGGCGCATTGTAGATAGCAACGTCCGGCATGCCGATTCCCGCTTCCCGGGCCTGTCTGGAGACCGTTTCAAGCAGCCAAGCTTCAGCCCTGTTACAGGGCTGTTCAATGATTTCCGCTCCCGTGCTCCATTTGGCCATGGATTTGGAAAGAGCCAGGGATAGGAAGGCTCCGCCCATGCCGAACAACGCCGCAAACATCAACAGGGAGCTTGTGGTTCCCTGGGAGATGCCCAAAAAGCTGGAGAGGATGTTCAACACGGTTCCAAGCACCAGAAGAACCGCCAGGTTGGTGGCGAGGAACAGAAAAATTCTTTTCATCTTTGGACTCCTGTCGTTGATCTGTGCGCCTGTCCGCCATAGGCTGGCGTTTCAAGTTCTGTTTGACAGGACAAATAGAGCAAAAAACCGAAAAAGAAAAATGAAATAAAATGAAATTATCTTTCTGTTTTTATGATCGAAAAAAACGGATCATTAACTTCATGAAAATTGAATCAAACGATACTTTGATCTTGATGGTTGATCGTCACAATTGCTGGCGTCGATGGAGACGCGCCCCTGACACCAACGGAAGAGACGGCTTGAATAGCGCGAATGTCATACCTATATGAATTATATGGGTGTTTTCCAGGCCAGTCATTGGTAACGTCAACGCTGATTTTCTCAAGATGGTTCAAAAACATGGATGACGAACATCAAATATTTTCAAGTAAAAAAATCGAACGTTGGATTGAAAATAAAGAATTTCCAGTCACGGCCCATCTGCTTTATAGAAGGCATGGTCTCGACAGATCACGAAGTTGGGTTGCCGAAAAACCAAACCGAACAACAAGGTAAAAAAAATGGGCGCAGTCGCTGAATCAGGCCGCAGGCTTGGCCGCAAATATCTTCCCGGGGAGATCATCTTTCAAGAAGGGGATCAGGCGGATGGGTTGTATATCATCCAGGATGGTGGTGTGGAACTGCGTTTTCCCGGGCAACAGGCTTCTGATAGCCAGGGCATCATACTTGGAAAAGGCCAGATGTTCGGAGAGGCGGCATTGTTTGGTCAATCACGGGCTCGATGTGCGACGGCCCGGGTTCTGGCGGACTCCTCCATTCTCAAGGTGGATGACAAGACCTTCATGACCCACCTTCATCAGGATCCCTCACTGGCTTTCCATGTTTTGAGGAACATGGCCGATAAGATCCAGGTTCTGGGCGGGACGCCGGCTGCGGCTTTGGCCTTGGCTGTAGATCATCCACTCCTCACCTCCGCAAAGCATATGGGCATGAATGCGCAACCGGCCAAAGTGTGGGTGGACGGGGTTGTGAAACAGAGCAGGACGCCCGCCGGCTTTCGGATTCTAATGATCGAGGATGACCCGGACTACCAGGCTCTTGCGCAAGCGTGGCTGCCCATAGACTCCTGGGAAGAAAATTCCGACTCGCCGGAGCCATTTTTTTCACTCAGGCAGACCGACTCCTTGGCAAAGGCCCTGGATATTCTCACCCATGAGGAGTTTGACCTGATTCTGCTGGATCTGAATCTACCGGATAGCGCAGGCCTTGAATCCATCACCCGCGTACTCGGAAAAGCGGCCAATGTTCCCATCGTGGTATTCTCTGGAACGGATGATGAGAACCAGATCATCACGGCGGCTCAGCAAGGGGCAGAGGATTATCTGATCAAGGGGCAGGTGTCCAAAACGCAATTCATCCGATCCATCCGTAGCGCGCTGGCACGCCATCGGCTTTCAGGAGACGGTATGGGAAGCCATGACCGAAAGTCCGTCGGGAACCAGCCGGGAGGGAAAGGCGCTTCACAGCTGTCTAAGCTTCCCTGGCTGCGTAATCCGTTCAAAAGAAAAGGCGGATTGCATTGATTGGAAGTTTGCGGGCCGCCGTTGTTGGAGGAATGCAATGATGAAACACCAAGACGCTATGGTTGAAGAGGGATTTCTGGCGCCGCAGGTTCTGCTTCAATTCCGAGAGCCAATCCTTGACGCATGGGCGTCCAAAAACAAAGGGACCGCTCAGCTCCAGGCGGGTGACATGCCGGATGTTAAGGTTCATGAGAACAGGTCCCGGTTTTTGGATGCCCTGATGGAAATATATCGGGAAGAGGCAGGAAGCGGCTCAGATTCGAGCGCCATTGATCATGCGTTGGTCCTCTGCCAGGAAACGGAAGGATCGCATCCCCAGCATAATGTTTCCCAGCCGGAATCGGCTCATTTCCTGTTTTCCCTGCGTGAAGCGATGCTGCCGTTCCTGCAGGAGGTTTCCGGGGGCTCCTTGGATCTGTTCGCAAAGGAGATGGAACAACTCAACCAGGTTATCGACCGTTTGCGATTGATCAGTCTGGAGCGGCATATCCGAGCCCGAGAGAAGGTGATCACTGAGCAAGGCCGGGCCATGATTGAGTTGGCCGAAGCTTCCGTGAAGGCGAAAAGCCTTTTTCTTGCTTCCATGAGCCATGAGATTCGCACCCCAATTAGCGCCATTCTTGGAATGGGCGAGTTGTTGGCCGAATCGGATCTCAAACCGGATCAAGCCCAATACGTCCGGATTTCCAACAAGGCGGGTGAGACGCTGTTGGCCTTGATCAACGATATTTTGGATCTTTCCAAAATCGAAGCGGGACAGTTGGAATTGGAGTCAATGCCTTTCAACCTGACCGAGTTGATAGGTGATACGAAGGAGATTCTCTCTTTGCAGGCGCGTGATAAGGGATTGGCCATGACTTTGGCGCCGGAATCTTTCCCAAGCGACCTGTGGGTCATGGGCGATCCGACCCGGCTTCAACAGGTCCTTCTCAACCTGCTAAGCAACGCCATAAAATTCACCTCGGAAGGGAAAGTTTCCATCAGCCTGGAAAAGGGTAAAAACGGGTTGTTCTCCATCTCTGTTTCCGATACCGGCATCGGAATTCCGGAAGAAAAGCGGCAGCACGTTTTTCAGCCGTTTACCCAAGCGGACGCTTCCATTTCGCGGCAATACCGGGGAACAGGTCTCGGGTTGGCGATCTGCAGGCAACTTGCGGAAAAGATGGGGGGGCGCATTGATCTGAAGAGCCAGGTTGGCGTGGGCAGCACGTTCACTCTAGCCCTTTCTCTTCCCATGGCCGACATGCCTGAATTGGCCGTTTTAACCGGCGTCGAAAGGAATACAGGAACTCCGGGCCAGGACGCATCTTCGAATAAGCCTCTGTCCATTCTGCTGGCTGATGACGCCGAGGAAAACAGAATCCTTTTTGAGGCGTTTCTCAAACCAGCGGGATACACGCTCAAAATGGTACAGGACGGAGCCGAGGCGTTGATCCGGTTTCGGCAAGAGGATTTTGACTTGGTGTTTACCGACATCGAAATGCCAGTGATGGACGGTTACGCGGCCACAAGGGCCATGCGGGCCTGGGAACGGGAAAACGACCGGTCTGCGACGCCCATCATTGCCCTGACCGCTCACGCCATGCGAGAACATGCGGAGCGCAGCATCGAGGCGGGATGCGATTTCCACCTGACCAAGCCTTTCCGGAAGTCTCAACTGCTTGAGTGCATCGAGCGGTTTGGCAGGGAAAGCGGTTCAACCGCCAACCAGTTCATTTCAGGTCCATGATGCGCCTTGGACGGGCAAGTTCGGACCATTCGTAAAATCAAGGCCTATGACGTATGAAGAAAATCTTTCAACCGGTTATTGCTCTCCTTACACTCCTCATCGTCATACCGGCGATGGTGTTCGCAGGCGAATTGGCGGGTTCGGATACCTTGGCGGCGCGTAAAAAGAGCCTTCAGGAATCCACCCTCCTTCTGAGCCAGGCCCAGCGGGAGTTTGAACTCCTTAAGGATGATCAGAAAAAGCGCCTGTCTGAGCTGCAAGCGGATCATGTTGACCGTAACTTGGTGGAACAGGGGCGTCTTGATTTCGAAGCGGCCCGCATGAGCGTGGAAAGCGCCGATGTTGATCTACAAAGTCTGACCAGCGTCATCAAAGCCGAAGAAGCCGCCATCACTCAGCTCCAGCGTCAGATTCAAGCCCTGAAAAGCGCCACGGGCCAGGATGCCGAAACGGCCCGCAAGGAACAGCTGCCCACCCTGGAAATGGAACTTGCCGAAAAGGAAAGACTCCTCTCCCTCGACAGGCAACGACTTGGGACTCTGGAGAAACTGCGAAAGGTTGCACAACTGCGGCACCTGTTGGCATTGGAGTGGGTGGAGACGTTACAAGATCACTTCACCACGATCCAGAGAAAAAACCAACAAGAGGCGCAGGAACAGATCCTTGCCGAACTCCAGAAAAAAATCATGGCGCTACGCGACAAAATGGTCGAGTGGCGCGGCGAGATCGGCTCTTTGCCGGGGGACTCCAGCGAAGTCAACGGAAAACGACAGTTGTTGGAGTGGCGTATTTTCTTGGCCGAAGAGCGCATCCGTTACTTCCAATTGGAAATCCACATAGCAGAACTCCGGAGTCAACGAGGACCTGAAAATGATTCTCTTCCTGGCACGGAGACGTCAACTTCTGAAATCCAGTCCCGATTGGACGGACTGACGGGCTTCCTGGCCGACTCCAAGGCGGCCTTGGACCTCCTGCGCCGAAAAGAGGAAGTTCTGAACCAGCTATTGACTGTCACCGAAAAGCGGCCAACAACCGAATGGTTCAAATCATTGCAGACCACGGATATCCAGGGGCTGATTCAATCCTATGGCGGTTTGAGGGAAACGGTCGAGGGTTTGCGCCGGACCGCCTCGAAGGAACAAAGTTCCGTGCGCCACATGCTTTCGGCGCAAATTCGCGCCGACCTTCTAACTCGGCAGATATTGCCCGCCACCGTTGAGGAATGGCAGACCCTTGGAGCGGGCTTGATGGCGTTTCCTGGAGAACTGGGCAACAAAGGCACGGCCGCGTTTGAAGATTTTGGCAGGGCGTTCAAGGAGGCGCCGCTGTATTCATTGGGTCTGCTGTTCGCCCTGGAAACCCTTTGGTTGGCTCTGGCCTTGTGGGTTCGTGGCAAGATGGTCAAACAACAGGGAGGCTCGGAATCAGAGGAAGAAGTCAGCTTTGGGAGAGCCACGGCGTTACGCGTTGGCCTCATGATCCGGAAAAATTTTTGGATTCTTCTTCCGGCTGGCGGACTTGCCATCGCGGTTCCTGTCTTGGAATTGACTCCCCCTGGAAGCGTGGTTCTCTACACCCTGGCCGCCCTCCCGCCGGCCATTGGAATTGGCCTTCAGGCCATGCGGTTTTTTCTGATCGAATTCAACCCAAACGCGGGAATTGCCCAGATACGCCGTTTTAGAATCATGGCCGCCGTGCTGGTATTGGGAAGCGTCTATTCCGGCATGGTGGCACTAACCCATGCCATGACCTTTGCCCAGCCGTTGCAGGACCTGCTGGACAGACTGTTCATGGTATTCCTGTTTCTGGGCATTCTCCCCATCTTCGGCTTGCGACAGGGGGTCATTTCAGGCCTGTCTGAACGTCTGGGTGAAGGTTACTGGATGCAGGTCATACGATTCTTGAGCCTCATCATCCCGCTTTCCTTTCTGGCTTCGGCGACCATTGGCTTGGCCGGATACGTCAATCTTGGATGGGTGGCCGGAAAATATATCTCCTGGTTGATCCTGGTCCTGGTGACCTGGTCGATACTCCATGGCCTCTGGGATGATCTGAATGTCTACCTGAAAAACCGCATCAATCTCCAGGTCAGGAATGGTCTGTTCTGGATCCAGAGCGTACTCGATCCGATTTACCGGATCGTTCGACTGCTGCTGTTTGCCGGAGCTTGGTTCGGGCTGTTTTTTCTTTATGGATGGGACATCCAGTCCAAACCGGTTCAATTGCTCATCAAGGCCTGGTCGTGGGTTTTGTTCGACTGGGGTAAAACACCTATCCAGGTTTCGGATCTGGCGTTGTTGATCGTATTGATCGGCGGGTTTGTCTGGCTGAGCCGTTGGGTTCGGCAACTGACCTATCGGGTGATGTTTCGGAAGGTCGCCGATGTTGGTATCCGACACAGCCTTTCCGTCTTTGCCCAGTATGCTGTCGTTATTCTTGGTTTTTTGTTCACCCTGCGCTACATGGGAATCGATCTGACCAACCTGGCTATTGTGGCCGGCGCATTGGGCGTGGGCATGGGTTTCGGCCTTCAGAACGTGGCCAACAATTTCGTCAGTGGACTGCTTCTTCTGTTGGAGAGGCCCATTCGAACAGGAGATATCATTCAGGCCAGCGCCAAGGAAGGGGAAGTTACCAAGATCGGTATTCGGGCGGTTACCCTCAAAACCTGGGACAATCATGAGGTCATCATTCCCAACTCGGAGATCGCCTCCAACACCTTTACCAACTGGACACACAGCAACCCTGTTATTCGAACGTTTTTCCTGGTGGGTGTGCATTACGATGCCGATCCCCACCACGCCATCCGTGTCATTCGTGAGGCCCTGAAGGAGAACGAATACATTCTGGAGGATCCCGAACCAGTGGTTTGGCTTAGCAATTTTGGCGCATCATCAGTAGACCTCCATGTCCATTATTTTTCCGATTGGCGCGTTCGCAAACCCATGGCCATCAAGTCTCAGGCGCTTCTTCAGATCTGGGACCGGTTCAAAGAGGAAGGCATCCAAATTCCCTATCCCCAACAGGACGTCTACCTGAAGGAGGTTCCGGATCCATGGGGGTGTCCCGTGAAATCCGAACCCCATCCAGGGATGGAGGAACAGCTGGAAAAACAACAGGGGGAGAAGGAAAATGGAAATCCAGAATAGCCTGATTCATGCATTTATCCTGGATGGCCAGGGTGGTGGACGTCCCATGGATTGGGATGAAATCAGATCCTGGACTCCGGAGCAGGGCTTTTTATGGGTACATCTTCAATTGGCCTATCAGGAGAGCCGTGACTGGTTGCAAAAGGAGAGTGGCCTGGACGCCATCTTGACCGAAGCGCTTCTTGATTCGGATGGAGATCCTCGATTTGTGAAGGAAGGCGAAGGTCTGCTGGCCATGATGCGGGGTGTCAACCTGAACCGGGGCGCTGATCCGGAGGATATGGCGTTTCTGAACCTTTGGATCGACCAGAACCGCGCCATTTCCCTGCGTCGGGAAAAATTGATGTCGGTCCAGGACATCCGGAGGGAGATTGAAGCGAACAAAGGTCCAAAAGATGGGGGCGGGTTATTGGTTCGCTTGCTGGATCGTCTTTTGGACAGGATGGAACCGGTCATGGATGATCTGGAAAAGGAGTTGGATGAGATAGAGGTTCAGAGCGCCCAGGCAGTGAGCGAGGATCTTAGTGTTAAGCTCCTCGCCTTACGACATGAGGTGATCGGATTGCGGCGATATCTCATTCCCCAACGTCGGGCACTCGCGGCCCTTTATCGGGAGCCGGTACCCTGGCTGAAAAAAGTCCACAAACGGTGGATCCGGGAGAAAGATGATCAGATCCAGCGTTTTCTGGCAGACCTGGAATCCTACCGGGATCGTGCCATCGCAGTCCGAGATGAGATCAGCAGTCGCCTTTCGGAGCGGATGAACCGGGCCATGTACATGCTTTCCGTGGTGACCGGGGTGTTTCTGCCCCTGGGGTTTCTCACCGGACTTCTGGGAATTAATGTTGGTGGCATGCCCGGGGTGGAGTACAAGTGGGCGTTCTGGGTCGTTTGCGGTCTTCTCGCTGGCGTCACAGGCTTCAGCCTTTGGACCTTTCGCCGGTTGAAATGGATTTGATCAGCCAAAGCCCGTGTTTATGGATTGACCTCCTGTCCCTTCCGAAAACCTCATCTGATCCGAATTCGATGGGCAACTGATCGGCCACTGGTTAAATTCCGCAGAACCTCGCGGCAAATCTTCGGGACAATTTGGTCAGGCCGTAAGATCTCCACTCCCTGGTACACCCTTTCTACCGTGAAGTGGGCAGGAGAAAACGGAACCTTCACCAAGCCAAGGCTCTTTGGCATTCAGGAATCAAGAACGATTATTTAAGCGGCTTGCCGCAAGTACTCGTGGTGTAGCCCACCCAGGTGGGGAAGTTGTCAGCAGATTCTTTGGATGCCGTTTTCCAGTGACCCTGATTTCCTTGGAGCCATTTTGGTCACCGTGCGTATCTGGCAGCGAAATTCATTGTGACACGGCGGCCAAATCATGACCGAAGAAAGTTTGGCGATTTCCATAAAAAAGCTTAACAATCAATATGATAAGATGCTTTGTGCATTTTTGGTCACCCAAAAAAATCTTAAAAACTTCTCCGTTTGAACCTCACAAAAATTTCAGAGACTTTTCGCTGTGGGTTGCATACGGCTCACCATTCAAAAATAAAGAATCCCGAGTCCTCACGGATTCAGGGGTTTTTGTTGGCATTTTTTCCTTAAAAAAAATCAACAGTTATGGCGAAAGTCAGTTTTTCACCCTGCTCTTCAAGCCTCCATTTTGGGCTATTTTTCTCTCTTCTCCGCCATCTTCTTTCAAAGCTGTGTACTTTGCCCATGGTCACCTCCTGAATGGATTATCTGTAATAGACAAAACTCGTTCCGGCGTAATGGGGTAAATCCCCCTCGTTTCTCGCAGGATTGGGCTTTGAAAGGTGGGTCAAGGAGGGGCAGAGCGAGGTTTTTGGGCGGTTTGGTGAGATTTTCACATCAAACAGTCAACTGGCCTGGGAATGCTATCAAGCTTGAACGGACTTTTTTCGGGGGACTCTCGCAAAACCACACAGGTCATATTGCTTTTAAATGGGTTAATGCCTCTTCCACAGTGACCAGATTATCACTCTTGCCGGTGTAAACCGCGTAGGCAATCCGCTTGAACGGTACTGCGTCCTGCACTAGGTGCAATGTACCCGCTTCCAGATCATCTTCAACCATGGTTTTGGCCAAATACGAGGCCCCGCCAAATTTTTTCAAGAAATCGTAGGCCATCCGCCCACGATCCAGGTGGAGGAACGGTGGTGGCAACTCCGGAAACCATCGGGCATGCTCAATGGTGAAGGATAGCCCCCAGTCCACCATCAGGTAGTTGACGTAGTCCTCTGTGATCGCTTCCTGGGCGCTGATTCCTGATTTGGTGGAGACCATCACCAGTTCCACCGTAATCACCTCCTTGACCAGAAGCTCCCGCAGTTTTGGTGGTTCAAACATAAAGCCAACATCGATCGTCCTGCCCAACAGACTTTGAACCAACGCCTCTCCCCCGTGGGTCTCACATCGGATCGCCATATTGGAAAAATCACGCCGCAGGGTCTCGATCCATTCGGGAAGGTAGGAGTCCCAAAGACTGGGTTGTGCGCCAATGACCAGTGTGGGCTGGCTGCTTTCATCCAGGGTCACGCTTTTGCGGGTTTCTTCCCATAAGCTGATAAGCCCCTCCGCCCCCTTCAAAAATCGCTGCCCGGCCGGGGTCAGTTGGATATCGTTGCGCTTTCGGGTGAAAAGGCGAACCCCCAGGATCTCCTCCAACTGCTTGATCCGGGTGCTGATGGCGGACTGGGTAATGAACAGGTTACGGGACGCCCGCGCAAAATGACGGGTCCGATTCACCTCCAAAAATGTCTTCAGCAGATCGATATCCATAGCCCAACCTTCCCATCCTTCACAGCATACCCAGCCTCCGAATCAGAGCAACGTTTATAGCACTCTCCCGCCCTCCACACCACCCGACAATCAAAATTTCCGATCATCACTATCAACAAAGTTCGACCAAAAAAAGCAATCACAAGAAGAAATTATTTAAATTAAGCAAAATCGATCATCACCTTCAAAGTTATTCGATAATAAATGCAGAACAAGAAGATCTTCCAAGTTCAATCTAAATATAAAAACCAAATATTCAGTATTATTCGTTTTACATTAAAGAACTTTCGCGCTTATTTTACTTTCCAAAAGACGGCTCACCTTTGAGCGCAACCTATTTTCAGGAGATACGCACATGAACAAATCCATCCTCTCCACCGCGGCCATCATCGCCCTGGTTGTCGCCACCCCGGTTTGGGCTGAAACGCCGGACTTCGAGGAGAGCCAACAGGAGGATCAGGCCATTTGCGAGCGCTACGCCCAGGAAGATCAGGTCGCTCCGGACGAGGTGGCGGAATACATGAGCCAGTGCCTGCGGGATCTGAGCGGTTCAGCGGATGGGGATTACGGTCCCTCGGGCTCCGAGGAGGAGATTACCGTACTCAATGTGAAAGAGCCGCACGGCTGATCTGCGCCCAAACACCAACTCCAAGGCAGAAGCCAGAGGAACCCTATCGCTTAAGGAGCGAATGACATGAGCAGGAAGCACACAAAAAACGGCAAGGGCAACACCCCAAAAACCAAGGCGCAAAAAGCAGATAAAAAGATGAAAAAACAAGATGTGCAACCGGATTCCGGCACTGCCGATTCCGCTCAGGTGATGGCTGAAAAAGCGGATGTCCAGGCTGTCGACACCCCGGTCGAGCAAGCCGGGAAAAAGGCCAAAAAAGCCAAAAAGGCCAAAAAGGCCAAAAAGGCCAAAAAGGCCAAGGTGATCGAGATGAAAGAAAAAAAGAAAGACCATGGCGGCAAGGGCAAAGGAAAAGCATCTCCCAGCGCTTCCCCACCGGTTCCCCTGGAGGCGGTTGCCTGAAATTCCCTTTCTGGATAACGGCCGGATTTCTTAAGCCGGCCCGTCATCCGAAAGGGAGTACGAACTTTGGAGTAACGAACGTGATCATCGAATCGATCAATAGCAGGAGATTCCCCATGTGGGAGCTGAAAGCCGGTGACAGCCCTTTGGTCGCAGTGGCTTTGCATCATGGCCACTTCATCTCCCCCAGCTTCTACAAGCTGTCCGCCCTTGAGGAGGATGAACGTCTTCGGGAAGAGGATCCCTACACCGGGAGTTGGACCAGCATCGCTCCCAACAGCATCGTGGTTCATCGCTCCCGATTTGAGATGGATCTCAACCGCCCCCGTGAACGGGCCGTTTATCTGCAGCCCGAGGACGCCTGGGGTCTGAACCTCTGGAAAGGGCCTGTGACGCCGGAGATGCAAAATCAGGCTCTGACCATGTATGACGGCTTCTATGCCCAGATGGAGTTGCTGTTCAACCAACTTCGGGCGCGATGGGGAAAATTCGTGGTACTTGATCTTCACTCCTATAACGGTCGCCGCAATGGCCCAGCGGCGGATTGGGATCCACAGGAATTGAACCCGGATTTCAATATCGGAACCGGAACCATGGATCGGGAGCGTTGGGCTCCCCTGGTGGATGGATTCATCGCGGATATGCGCAAGTTCAGCTTTTTTGGCCGCAACCTCGATGTCCGGGAAAACGTGAAATTCTTTGGCGGAGAACTGGGCCGTTGGGCCCACCAGACCTTTCCGGATTCGGCCTGTGTGATTTCGGTGGAGGTCAAAAAATTTTTCATGAATGAATGGACCGGGCAGGCGGATCACCTGTTTTTGGATATGATCCGTTCTGTCTTGGCCTCAACAACCCCCAGGCTGATGATGGAACTTGAAAATCTTCGGGTTGGCCATATCGCCGCATAACGGTGAAACCCTGAAAGGAGTCACAAAAATGAAGCACAACCAGAAAAAGCCTGCCCATGGATTCTGCCTTTACCGGGGAAAAAGTTTTCCCCGATGGTGGGTCAGAATCCATAACGGCCAGTGGATTTGCTGGAAAAACAATCCCCTGCGGGAGAGTTGTCAAGTTAACAAGCAGAACGATTGCGCCTGCCCTGAAAGTGAAAGGTGATGTCATGGAGCTGAACGTTGAGTGGAATGTTTGTTGTCTGGTCTTGAAACCGAAAAACCGGTCTCCCGAATCAGTCCCCATTGGAGTCCCAGAATGGACAGTATTGCTGTAGAACAAACGGTCAAAGGCAGGATTTTGATCATTGATGACGATGTATCCATCCTGAATTTGCTGGAGAGATCGCTCTCTAAAGCCGGTTTCCTCGTCAAAACCGTAAAAGATGGAAAAAAGGCCACAAAACTGCTCGATCGGACCCACTACGATATGGTGATCACCGACATATTCATGCCCAATATGGACGGGTTTGAGGTGATTCGGAACTTTGCCCCTCGGGAAGTTGTAAAAATCATAGCCATGTCCTCAGGGGGGGCAAAAATGCCGCAATCCGATATCCTGGAAATCGCACTTCAGCTTGGGGCGGTTTTCAGTCTGACAAAACCTCTGAAGAAAGAGCTTTTTCTCAATATGGTTCAATCCATACTGGCGAAAGGAATGAACGATGAAAAATGATGACGCTTTGGATAAAGTTCAAGCCCTGATCAAATCCATTGGGTTCCAGGGTTCCAGAACCAATGGTAAACGGGAGATCGCGTCCTGCGGACCTGTAGTAACCATTGCCCGGGATTTTGGCGCTGGGGGAAATGCGGCAGGCCGAATCCTGGCGGGGAAAATAGGGGTGCCCTGTCTCGACCAGGAGCTTCTTGATCAAATCGTGGAACGGATGAAAACCGATAAAAAACTGATGCGCCGATTTGATGAGAGACTTCCCCAAAGCTTCCTCGAAGATTGGTTGTATACGATGGTCACCAAAGGGGCTCCAAACAGGTCGGTCTACCATCAAAGGTTGATCCACCTTATCCAAGGAGTCGCGGATATGGGTGGCGTCATTTTGGGGCGGGGGGCCCACCTGATTCTGGATAATCGGAAAAACGTGTTTCGAATGCGCATCACCGGATCGGTGGAGGTATGCGCCAAGCGGATTGCGGACCGTGAGGGAGTGGACCTGGAAAAGGCCAAACGAATGATTACCCAGATCAATCAGGAGAGAATGGCCTTTGTTCGGGGACTTTTCAAACACTTCCCCTCTACCAAGACCTATTACGACCTGGTTTTGAATTCGGATGGGCTCACCCCTGACCAGATCACAGAGGTCGCTCTGTTCACCATGAAACAAATGGGATTCCACGTCCCGGAAAGGAAAACCGACAATGGACGCCACCTCCCCAGTGCTAAGGACAGTGGAATCAAGCATGGGCAAAGCGCCTATCAAGCGGCGTAATGGATACGGCATGAAATCGTCTGGTCATGATAATGGGCAAACAGTTCCCGGTTCCTTGTTGACAGCGGATGAACGCGCCTTCGTCGAAAAGGTCCGCCGGGAGTTGACCGCAAAAGGCCGGATCCGCGCCGCTCTTCCGGGTTGGGGACGGCTTCATATCGACCGGGCGCTGCCCTTTTTGTGCCTATATCGGCGACCATTCAATCAGACCGATGCGGGGATGGAAAAACTCCTGGCGGGGGAATCCGCCTATCTTGCGACCTCCGGGGAGAAAAAAAACGCCAAGTTGGTCACGGCGCTGCTGAAGACCATCGTGGAGACCCTCGGCTCTCAGTTCGGGGCCTTTCTGATCATTGAGATCTGGGCGGAACCCGCTGGAGATGCTTTCGTAGGGGATGCCGACACGCCGGTAGCGGCTCCGGCATTCCGTATCTTTAGCCGGAAAAACCGACTGCTGGAATCCACCGTTCGGACATTTGAGACCAGCTTGCGGAGTTTTCGTTTCCAGAAACAGAAGGCTCAGGTTGATGTTGTTCAAGTGTCAAAATTTCCCTCGGTAAACAGGATGGCCGGCCTGACCATTCCGGCCGGAAGCGATGCCATCGACTGCCATGTCATGGGTCTGCAACTACGACCGGTCTTTCGGGAGCCCGGGGATGTGGAAACCTGCGAAGTGTTTCCTCTCCTGTTCCGCCAGTTCCGCCGAGGATTGAGCCATGGGATCCGAAAAGCCCTGTTCCGGTTTATGGAGAGCCGGACTTCCCAACGCCCGCCCCATTTTCAGGCCATGGGTCCGAGAGCGCTCACCAAACTGGTCTGGGAGGTGGACCGACGGCTGGCGGGGATCTGTGATAATTTCGATTATCTGTTTCAGGTGACTCCGGTCAACACCCATGCAGCTTGGCTGGCTTTTCAAAAAAATGGATGTCAGAAAGATCCTGAATTCTCTTATCGCCCACTCCCCTATGATCCCTCCGACCTGAAACGGCAGCTTTTCCAGATCCCCATGGAGCGGATCGAAGATCCGGCGCTAGCCCATTTGTTCCGGGAAAAACAGGATGAGTTGGACCGTATGATCAGCCTGCTGGGGGATTGCAACACCTCCCGTTTTCTTCCTGGCAGTATCCAGATATTCGGAAGCGTGGACGAGAAGTTGAGCTTGCTGGCAGAAGAGATGCTCCAGAAAATTTCTCCCCGAACCCGGGGACGTGGCGCCAAGACCATCCCCCTGCCAAAACTGGTGGAACTGGCCCAGGATGAGATGCGTCACTACCGGGGTCTGAATCCCATTTTTTCAGCTACCGCACAGATCCGTGACGATGTTCCCAGCGGTTTTTTGGTTTCCAAGGGAGAGCTCTTTATCGGAGCCAAAACCAAGCTGCCATCCTACCGGTTGGAGGCGCTTCTCCAACATGAGGTCGGCGTGCATCTGGTAACCTGGTTCAATGGTCAAGCGCAGCCTTTCAAGCTTCTGAGCCATGGCTTGGCCGGATACGAGGAGCTTCAGGAAGGACTCGCCGTTCTGGCGGAATATCTGGTGGGCGGGTTGTCGCCATTCCGGTTGCGCATCCTGGCCGCCCGGGTTGTGGCGGTCCAGTCAGTTGTCAAAGGTGCTTCGTTCACTGAAACCTTTCGATTGCTTCACGGCATGTATGGATTCTCCAGGCAGAGCGCCTTCCAAGTCACCATGCGCGCCCATCGTGGGGGAGGATTGACCAAGGATGCCGTCTATTTGCGCGGGCTTGGGTGGCTGTTACAATACCTGGCCAGTGGTGGTGAATTGGACCCATTATGGATCGGCAAGATTGGAGTCCGCCATATCCCCATTATTCAGGAGCTTCGTTGGCGAAAGGTGCTTCAACCGGGTTATCTCACTCCCCGATTTCTGCATGAACTGAGCGCCCGGGAGAGAATGGAAAAACTGCAGTCCGGGATTACCGTTCTGGATCTTTTGGAATCATAGAGAAGGAAAAAACATGAAACTGGGATTTGTTATCAACAACATCAAGACCGAGGAGGTGGGTTACACCACTACCCGCCTGGCTATGACTGCCGCCAACCGTGGCCACGAAGTATGGTACATCAACCCTGGTGAATTCTCCTATGCTGCAGATGGTAAGCTTTATGGGGATGCTATTGGGCCATCAAAATCGGGATACAAGGCCCTCAAGACATTTCTTGCGGAGGTCCAAGGCCCCAAGGCAAAGAACGAAAGAATCTGCGTCTCGGACCTGGACATTCTCATGCTCCGCAATGACCCCGCCGGAGAAGAGGGCGAAGGCCGTTCCTGGGCGCGTAGCGCCGCGATCCAGTTTGGGCGTCTCGCCGCCGACCATGGGGTGGTGGTCCTCAATGACCCCAACAGTCTGGGCCGGGCCATGAACAAGATGTATCTCCAACTCTTCCCGGAAGAGGTGCGGCCCCAAACCCTGATTTCCCGCAGCAAAGCGGAGATTCGCTCCTTCGCCAGGGAGATGGGTGGCAATATTATTCTCAAACCACTTCAAGGCTCCGGCGGCCAGGGGGTCTTTCTGGTGCGCAAGGATGAACTTTCCAACCTCAATCAGATGGTGGAGGCCATCAGTCGCGACGGATTCGTCATTGCCCAGGAGTATCTGCCGGCGGCCGCCCAGGGAGATACCCGCCTGTTCATGTTGAACGGCTATCCCCTGCGCTACAAAGGCAAGCTGGCCGCATTCCGCCGGGTCAACGAAAGCGGGGATATCCGCTCCAACATTCACGCCGGCGGCAAGAAAATGAAAGCTGAAGTGGATGAGGCGATGTTGCATGTAGCTGAAGTCGTCCGGCCCAAGCTGGTGCAGGATGGCATGTTCCTGGTGGGTTTGGACGTCGTTGGCGACAAGCTCATGGAGATCAACGTCTTCAGCCCTGGCGGCCTGGGCAGCGCCCAATCCTTCGAAAACGTCAACTTCAACATCCCGGTCATCGAGGCACTGGAGCGCAAGGTGGAATATATGAAGTTCTACCGCAGGAACTTTGACAACGTTGAGATGGCTACTTTGTGACTTTTGGAAACATCAATGAGTAACTTGTCTCTATCGTGGGGATGGCGGTGGCTGGTTGTTCAAACCAAGCGCCGCCTGATCCGTCCCATGCTGCGCGGTCAACATCCGCCCGAGTACACGGCCCGGGGAACAGGGGTTGGGCTTTTTCTCTCCCTGACGCCCACGGTGGGTTTTCAAATCCCCATGGTCCTCGGGATTTGGATGTTGACCAAACGCTGGATTCACCGTTGGGACTTCAACCCGGCGGTGGCCTGCGCCTGGACGTTGATTTCCAATGTCGTCACGCTGCCACCGCTCTATTACCTTTTCACCGTCACCGGTCGGATGATCATGGGGCGTTGGGAAAAACTTCGGGGGTTTGAAACGTTCAGTCAGAGACTTGAAAAAACGACCGAGACCGGTCAGCAAGGCCTGGATGCGCTCTGGGCTCAGTTGGTTGGCCTCATGGAGACCTTCGGATGGCCGATGCTGGTAGGTTCCCTGCCCTGGGCCATTGTCGGCGGGGGAGTGGGTTACTGGTTGACCCTGCGGTTTTTGGAGCGGCACCGCTCTCGAATGGACAATAAACGCGTCCAACTTGCGATCGGAAACCTGATAGCCCCATCAAAACCGGATCCCGGGCTGCCGACAGTTCCCACATCAAACGCAAATTCTTGAAACAGGACCCTGGTGTAAAATGGACGAACAGACAGAAACCCCAACTCCGCTTCCGGAGGAGGTCCTGCGTAATGCCATCGTGGAAAACGATACGCAGACCGTTCAGGAAACCGTAAATGAAATGCCGGTCCTCGATATGGTCCAAGGTTTCAGGCGGCTTGAGGAAGAAGAGAAGGAAAGTGTGTTTCAGCTTCTGGAACCGGATGACGCGGCGCGTCTGCTACGGGTGATTCCGGATGTGGAGGCAGCTCAAGTCGTTGCCAGCCTTTCTTCTGAAAACGCAGTCAAAATTCTTAAGGAATATCCAACTCATGATCAGGCTGAAATACTTCAGGACCTTACCCAGGCGGATTCCACCCGTCTTCTGGAGAGTATGGACCAGGAAAATGCCGATCAACTGCGGTTAATCCAGGAATATTCTCCGGATTCAGCCGGCGGCATGATGAATACGGAAACCTTGACCTTCCGTAATGGCCAAACGGTTGGAGAGGTGCTCAAGATTCTGGTCGCTGAAAAGGAAAAACACGAATCCGAGTTCAAGTTTTACCCCTATGTCATAGATGATCAGCGCCGGCTTGTTGGGGTTCTTTCCATTTTAAGGCTTTTTGGTGAACCATCATCCAAGACCATCGACTCCCTGGTTGCAGGTGCCACCCATGTTTCCACAGACAAATCCGTGGATGAACTGGCAATTATTTTTGACGAAACCGGATATTTCAGTCTCCCCGTGGTGGATGATGATGGCATTTTGATTGGCACGGTCTTTCAAGAGAATATCTCCTCCAGAAGGCGGGAGGAGGCGGAATCCGACGCTCTGAAGAGTCAGGGTGTCATCGAAGAAGAATTGCGTACCATGCCGGTCTTTTTGCGCTCCCGCCGCCGATTGGCCTGGTTGAGCGCCAATATTGTACTCAATATGATCGCTGCCAGCGTGATTTCAGCCTATGAACAGACCCTGACTGCCGTTATCGCCATTGCGGTGTTCCTTCCCATGGTTTCCGACATGAGCGGATGCTCCGGAAATCAGGCCGTCGCCGTAAGCATGCGTGAGCTCGCCCTGGGGATTGTCCGGCCTGCGGATATGTTTCGTGTCTGGATCAAGGAAATTTCGGTCGGATTGATCAATGGCATCGCCTTGGGAATTCTAATTGCTCTGGTTGCATGGGTTTGGAAAGGCAATCCATATCTTGGGCTGGTCATTGGCATCGCCTTGGCATTGAACACGATGATCGCTGTTTCGATTGGTGGTACCGTACCGTTGCTACTCAAGAGGCTTGGGGTTGATCCGGCTGTGGCATCCGGCCCCTTGCTGACCACCGTGACGGATATGGCCGGTTTTTTTATCGTCTTGAGTCTTGCAACGATTATGATGCCTTGGCTGGTATGAGCGGGTGGGAATCATACCCACTTGAGTCGGCGGAAGACCCAGATGCTGACGCCAGCCACGTCTGCGATGAGCCCGCAAACGATCCTGTTTCTCCCGCCCCATGCGCCAGAACTCAACCCTATGGAGCATATCTGGGATGAATTGCGTGAGAAGTGGTTCCACTCTCTTGAACGGCATCTGGAAGCTGCTCTCCAAGCCCTGGAAAAAGACCACGCGCGCGTGCACTCTATCGTGGCGTGGCCATGGATAAATAATGCTCTGTTGATTTAGAGTTGGAATTATCCTAAATCCGGCAGTTGGGCGTGTGTGGCTGGTGCAGAATATTGGTTCACATAGTGAATTGGGAGAAATCGCTGTCACCTGATTGGTCACAAGACTTTCTCCCGATTTGCTTGGTGGATCAAGTCTTGGCAAGTACACATAACGGTCGGATTCCCCGTGATTTTTGGCTGGAGGATTGGGAACGCCAGGCGATCATCGCCTTTTTCCATGAGCATCCCTTGGAGGGCTATCGCCGCCTGACCTACATGATGATGGATGCCGACATCGTGGCCGTGAGTCCTTCCACCGTCAGGCGGGTTCTCAAGAAGGCTGGCCTCCTCACCCGCTGGAATCCAGGCAAATCCCTGAAGGGAACCGGCTTTGTTCAGCCCTTGAAGCCCCATGAACACTGGCATACGGACGTGTCCTATCTGAACATTAGCGGCACATTCTACTACCTGTGCAGCCTCCTGGATGGATGCAGCCGGACCATCATTCACTGGGAGATCCGGGAATCCATGACTGAACAGGATGTGGAGATCATCATCCAGCGCGCCAAGGAGCAACACCCGGAGGTCCGTCCACGCATCATCTCGGACAACGGCCCCCAGTTTATCGCCAAAGATTTCAAGACCTTCAATCTCAGTCAGACGTACGCTGCCACGGGCCGCAACACCATACATCACCTCATCCACCAACCGCCGTGCCACTTTTCCTAAACCGACTGAAAGTCTCCCCGAAAAATGTGCCATCTGGGAGCGGATTTTGGTCGCAGTCTGCGGTATCATGAGATGGGGCCTCCTTTTGGTGAGTTGGTGTTCCTGGCTTCGCAACCGGAATCCTACCCCACCGGGGAGCGCCCCTCATCCTGCAAAAAGTCTCCCCAAAAATGCCCATTTCACTTCCAAACCAACATTTTCTCCCATTGAATCATCGTGTTGCGCGCATCGAACCCTGATTTTTTAGGGAAAGTCCTGCTGAACGGATCCTTGACTCGGCTCTGTCCGCCCTTTTAAAGAGAATCTACTGATTACTGAGTAACAGACGGTTTATCCTCCTCATACGTCGTTCTCGGATGAAATCCAGAGGCTTTGTTGGGTTCGCCCGTTGGCAGCCACGAAACCAATCATAAAAACAGGATGGAGTGATATGTCAGAACAAATCGACGAGGACTTACAGAATCCGGTGGACGATGCCAAACCCTTACCCTTAGTTGCACCTTGTCGCGAACTGGACATGGAGGCACCGAAACGCTGGCTGCGACTAGGCATGGCCGATCTGAAACACACCCGTAAAAAAAGCCTTGTCTACGGCTTGGTAGCGTTGCTGATGTGTTACGTCGCTGGCTATGCAGGATTCGTCATCGGCGGGCCCCTGGTATTGCTGACCATCCTTTCCGGCCTGACCCTGATCGGCCCGGTGATGGCCATCGGTCTCTACTCCATCAGTTGTCAGCTGAATACCGGACGGGAGCCACTATTGACTTACTGCCTGCGTGACAAGACAGGGGGGATCGGTAACCTGGCGCTGTTTTCCAGCGTTCTCATCATCCTGTTTCTGTTCTGGATCCACGTCGGGCATCTGCTGCAACTGATCTTCCCGGTCGGCAGGTTTGACAGCGAGCCGGTGGACCTGATCTTCTTTTTCGGCATCGGGACCATGGTGGGAGGCGTGTTTGCGATGATCACCTTCTGTATCAGCGCATATTCTTTACCCATGATCATGGAACGCAAGACCGATCTGCTCACCGCAGTAGTCACCAGCATCAACGCCGTGTTGCGCAATCGCAAGGTATCATTCCTCTGGGCGGCGACAATCCTGGGCGGAGTGCTTATCTCGGTGATAACCGGGCTGTTGGCGCTGGTGGTGATATTCCCGGTACTCGGTCACGCCACCTGGCATGCTTACCAGGAAACGGTCGATGCAAGCGCCTGGCCACGGCGTAACTGATGGCCTGCCCCCCAAATCCTGATTCAGTCCTTGAGTTAGTATCTGGTCCTGAAAGGGAGGTGGAGTATTACGAAACGGGACTGAACACCTAGCTTGGCAGAACCATCCGAAGAGCCCTTTCCACATCAACCGTGGGCAAAACTCAACCACGGGTCACTGCCTGCAAGTACGTTTGACACCACCCCATAAAAATATAACAATGCTTTGCTGGAAAATTGACTTCCCCAAGAAGGCCTTAAAATCTGTTCGAAATACCCAACACATAATCGCTACGCCTGCCACTCTCTTCCCAATCCGGCTATTTTGACAGGAAAAACAACATGAAAACCATAGACACCAAGAGATTAAACTTTCGAAAAAACACTGGCATCCCCCTTGTTTTGGCCCTGGCTGCCACTCTTTCAGGCTGCGCAACAACCGCAGAACAGGCCGCTCTGGAGTCACAACTTCAAAATGAAATCGCCGTGTTAAAGCAAGAACAGGCGGCCCTGACAGCCAAAACCCAGGCTGCTGAAGAAGCTGAGCAGGCTGCCCTGGAGAGAACAGCTTTGGCCGATTCCAGAATAGCTCAACTCTCCGGAGTCGATCTGCTTCTTCCACCCAGTGCCAAGTCCGGAGAGTGTTATGCCCGGATCTGGGCGGAGCCGGTCTATAAGACCAAGGAGGTCGAGGTGTTGGTTCGAGAGGCTGGCGAAAAGGTTCACACCGTCCCGGCCGAGTATATCTGCTCCGATGAAACCGTCCTGGTGAAGGAAGCCTCCACCAAACTGGTCCCCGTGCCTGCGGTCTATGGTACGCATGAGGAGACCATCATGACCCAGGAGGCTTCACAGCTCTGGAAAACGGGTCTGGATAAAAATGATCCTCCGGCAAACGTGGCACTACTGGCCGCCGCCAAGGATCACGGCATTGATCTGGATGCTGCCGTACCTGGCACCTGTTTCCACGAGCACTATCGTCCAGCCCAGTTCACGACCGAAAGCAAACAAGTGTTGAAGGCTGAAGCCAGTGAAAACGTGGATGTTTCCGCCGCCCAGTTTCGCATGGAGCAACAGACGGTTTTGGTCAAAGAGGCCTCCACCAAACTGATTGCTGTTCCTGCCGTCTATGAAACGATCGAAGAGTCTGTCCTGGATGTGCCCGCTCACACCATTTGGAAAAAGGGGACCGGCCCCATCCAGAAGATTGATGAAGCCACGGGCGAAATTATGTGTCTTGTCGATGTACCCGCCACCTACAAGACGATCACCAAACGCATCCTGAAATCTCCCGCCACTACAAAAACCGTGGAGATTCCTGCACAATACAAAACCATCATGGTTTCCAGGCTGGCTGAGAGTGCCAAGGCGAGCCATACTGAAATTCCAGCCGAATACAATACAGTATCCATCACCAAAAAAGTTTCTGAGCATAGCTTTGTCTGGCATGAAATTCATAACCGGGATGAGCCGAGAAAGACACGTACCGGCAACAAGATTTGCCTGACTGAAACCCCTGCCAAATATAAAACAGTCACTCGTCGTGTGGTCGAAATACCAGCTACTACCAAAGAGATCAACATTCCGGCCAAATACCAGACAGAAGAAGTATGCAAGCTCGTCACCCCGGCTTCTGAAACACGTACCGTCATTCCTGCAGAATACAAAACGGTGAGTTATCAGGAAATTGCCCAGGAAGGTCGCATGGAGTGGCGGCCCATTTTATGCGAGACAAACACAACCCCCGACGTGATCCGTAAGTTGCAGACCAGTCTTCAGGAAAAAGGCTATTATGATGGCCCCATCGACGGCATCATCGGAGTGCTGACCATTCGGGGCTTGAACGGCTATCAACAGGCGAACAATCTACCCACCGATCGCTACCTCAACCTGGAAACCCTGAAAAATCTCGGTATTATTTGATCACGACAATCTGAGGATGGCGAACGCCTAATTTTCGAGGATATCCCTCGGCAAAGCCGGGGGGTCCTTATTGTTTTAAACGAAAAGGGCAGACAGAACGACTACTGGAAACAACGCAGATAGCAAACCTCCAATATACTTGAAAGTGAACGGAGGCGATCGCGGTAGGAATGCCGGTTTCCCGGCGCCCCCGCCCAGATCCCGGCGTGCGCTGCTAACGCACCAGGCTCCTACCTTGAGCCCTAGCGTCAAAGCAGTGTGACGGTTGCGGATGCAGGATGGGGATTGGAGGGAAAAAGCGATCCAGTATTTGTTTAAACCTGGACCAGGGCATCCGGCTTCGCTGACTGCGCCGACGTAGAGACCGCAGCCAGTACCGAGACACCCGATTGAAA
This sequence comes from Magnetococcales bacterium, assembly GCA_015232395.1. NCBI lineage: Bacteria > Pseudomonadati > Pseudomonadota > Magnetococcia > Magnetococcales > Magnetococcales bacterium. The sequence goes on from JADFZT010000037.1 coordinate 25,886, forward strand.
AAGAAATTCAGGCTCCGTCCATTACCGGGAACCGTGTAGTAGTTCAGATGGCCACGCAGCCCCCTCTGAAGCCACTGCCCTGTTTCCCCAATAGGACGGCAATAGTTCCGAAAACAGTGATGCTCAGGCCATAGTACGTCATTTTATTGGAGTGTAATGATGGACATACTCGGATCAATTCAGATTCAAGACCCTGCTTGGATCGCAATAGCTTTTCTATTCGGGCTAATATTCAAACAATTCCAACTTGCTCCAATGTTAGGCTTTTTGGCAGCAGGTTTTATGCTCAATATCCTGGGCGTATCCAGCGACTCTTTTCTGAATGAGTTGGCAGATCTTGGGGTGACCCTGCTGCTTTTCACCATCGGGCTAAAATTACAATTAAAAACACTTGCCCGGCTTGAAACATGGGGCACTGCCACTGCCCACATGATCATCAGTGTTATTGTCACCACATCGATTTTGCTGTTCCTGAGTCTGACTGCAATTCAAGCATTTGTCGACCTGAATTGGACAGCCGCACTCATCGTTGCTTTTGCTCTCTCATTCTCCAGCACAGTTTTTGCTGTCACGGTCCTGGAAGAACGAGGAGCTATGGGCTCACAATATGGCCGGACATCCATCGGAATATTGGTTATTCAAGATATTGCAGCAGTGATCTTTTTGGCTGCTTCCTCGGGCAAGTTGCCATCTGTCTGGGCTATCTTTTTGTTGGCATTAATTCCTGGGCGCCATTTGTTGGGCTATATACTTTCTCTGTCAGGCCACCGTGAACTACTCACTCTGTTCGGTTTCGTCACTGCTCTGGGTGGAGCAGCCATATTTGAACTTGTAGGGATGAAAGGAGATCTTGGCGCGTTGATTTTAGGTGTGTTACTGGCAAGTCATCCTCGCGCAGGGGAGTTATCCAAACACCTTCTGGGTTTCAAAGATGTATTTTTAGTTGGTTTTTTCCTCACAATAGGACTTTCAGGTTTGCCAACTTGGGAGACTGCTCTGGCTGCTCTGATACTGCTTCTGATCTTGCCGGTCAAAGGGGGGCTGTTCTATCTACTATTGACTCGTTTCAAAGTCCGAGCCAGAGCCGCAACACAGGGCGGAGCCATTTTAACCAATTACTCTGAATTTGGCTTGATTGTCGCCGCTATTGCCATAAATGTGGAGTGGTTACCAACTGAGTGGGTTACCATCCTCGCCCTTGCACTCTCTTTTTCGTTTCTCCTCGCCTCACCTTTGAATAACCGAACGGATGATTTCTACGAAAAATTCCATGATTGGTTAGTGCGTTGGGAAAGAGATGAGCGTTTACCAGAAGATGAGGAAATTTCTATTTCCGGGAACTGTCTCCTAATCCTGGGGATGGGTAAAGTAGGACAGGCAGCCTATGATGAAATATTGAAACAATCAAAAGGGAAAATCCTGGGTATCGACGTTGATGAAAACGTGGTGGCGCAGAACAGCGCAGATGGTCGCAATGTCGTATTCGGTGACGCCTCCCATCCAGAATTCTGGTCACTATTTACTGATGGCCATCAGGGGGTAAAAATGATTTTGTTGGCTATGCCCCATCAAAAGGCCAATATTTTAGTGGCAGATAATCTACGTGAACATGGCTATCAGGGGGCTTTAGTAGCTACCGCTCTATATCCTGACCAGGAAGCATACTTGAAAGAACACGGCATTACCGAGGTCTATAATGTCTACAATGAAGTCGGTTTGGGAGTTGCCACACATATGTTTGAAGCAATGAAGCAATTGGAAAAATAGGCTTTTTAGAGTCGAGTTTCGAGGTCCAACATCTCCCTTTTATGACGTCTGATGCAATTTTGAGGACTCTCCTGCTTGCATATTCCGTGCTCGTTGTTTTTATTTCTTTTTCACAAATACTCGTCTACCCTTCCAGAGGATGAAAAGTCACCTGTGCATGGCGAATTCCAACTCACGCCGTCGCAGGTAGCTGAAAAAGCCCCCGAAAGTTGGTCCATCTCACCTCCCCCAACTTCGTTCTCCGTCATCGACATGACCTTGCAGGCAGATGTTTTTGGTGACGATGAGATTTACAAGGAGGACAACTGTTTTTGCTTGGAAATCAACGATTCGCCACCCACATGGGGGTCCATCGGGAACAGGCGTCGTTGCCGATGGCAACCAGGCAGGCCTGCACCTGCCAGATGTGGCGTGCTGCCTCTCCTTGATAGCTGGGGTTGGCCCCTGGAGGCAGGGTCAGATCAATGGCCCATTCATGCTCGGAATGGGCCTGAAGTTGCAGGGAGCCATCCACTTCCAGCTCTTCAGCATGGGTATTGATGGTGACGGGCAGATCCTCTTGCTCAATGTAGACCTCCATCCCCTCCTCCACCAGGGTGGGCAGGTTGTCGACCACCACCTCCTCAACGCTGCGAATCTGCAGATAAACCCGTTGGATTTCCAAATCCTGGGATCCCACAACAGCACGCACCCGGAGCTGGAAAGGTCCCTCCAGGTTGGGCTCTACCGCTTCCACCTCCAGATTGACCCGGCCCCCGGAAACGGCATGGCCAGCACCATCGAACCCGGGCGAAGAGACCGCCTCACCCCCCTGGGCAATCTCCACCCCCACCCAGCCGGAATCCGGATCGTTGCCCCTTACATCGAGACCGGCATAAAAAGACCAACCGTGCCGGAACAGCTCCCCGTCAAAAGTGGGTAGGGAACCGGCGGACAACTCCACGTCAAAGAGCCATTCGTTTTCGGAACCGGCCTCCAGGGTTCCGATGTCATCGATTTCATATTCCTGGCGGCCTGTTTCCTGGCTGCGATGGAGGTGGCGCTCCTCGACGCGGATGCCTTGCGAATCCTCTATGGCTGTCGGCACATCCGTAAGCTCAATCTCCTCCCGGCCCCGCACCTTGAGATAGACCCGGGCCACATTCAAAGCCGCCTCGCCGACATTGGCCTGCACACGTACTTGAAACGCCCCCGCCAGGGTGGGTTCCAAAACCTCCAGGGTGACGGTAGCCCCACCCCCCGTGACCAGATTTTTGATCGATTTCAGCTTGCCAAAAAAGCCCATGCCCTGCCCCTTCTCAACAGCTCCTCAACAACGAAACCATTCTATTCCCTCTCCTCCTCAAAGTCCGGCGAAAGGATCGGAGATGTCCTGCTCCTTTTTGGCTTCCGCTCCCAGGATCTCCTGCAACAGATCCTCGTCGCCGCTCTTGCCCTTGGCAGCCATTTCGTCGGCGCTCATGGTGGCCATCGCCGCCTGGGTCTCAGCCTCTTCGGTGGCTTGGTTCATGGCGTCGAGAGCAATACCCATCTCATCGAAGCCGCCAGCGAGTCCTGCCAGCTCTTTTTGCTCCTGCTCCCGCATTTTGGCGGCTTCCTGGCGCATTTTGGCCGTTTCCATCCGGGTCCGGGCCTTGTCCAGCTGTTGTTGCATTGTTTCACGCCGAGCTTTGACCTGATCGTAAACTGACTGAATTTGATCCAGAATAGCCTTTTTCTCCCCATCCTCGCCCTTTTCCCGTTCCACTTCCGCCTGGGCGTTCTGCAACTGGGCGGCGAGCTTGCGGGCCTTGTCCATGATGCCCGCCCGTGCCGATTCATCCACCCCTTCCAGGCGCCCCTTGAGGATGCGCAACGCCTGGCGGACTTGATCGGCCTTGCGCTCCCAGGCCTTGGTCTCTTCCACATCCTTGTCGTAAGCGCGCCGGGCCTTGACCAGTTTTTCCCGCAGGGTATTGAGCTTGTCATCCAACATCTGGATCTGGGCTTGGCTGACTGCTTCGGGATCAAGCCGGGCCAGGGTGGAGGTGACACTTTTCATGCCATCCTCCATTTTGACTTTGGCGGTTTTTCCAAACAGCTTGGCAAATCCTTTCCATCCCATGATGCATCTCTCCTGACTCGAAAAGTAATACCGATGATAAAATGTCCCTGTCTCTCCAACTCCCGATGGGGAGAAGCAACACCCTATCAGCCCCCTTTGAAGTAGGTCGGCTCCAGATCCAGGCCCATACTGATCTCCACCCAGGCCTCATCCGCAGTTTCCACCGCTGAAAGCAGGGCATATTCGACATTTCCCTCTCCTTCCAGTAACCGGGCATAGAGCATAGCTTGGTGTGATACAGCTGCCTCTGCCTCTACCTCTTCTGGGAAAAAATGCTGTTCCTCCATGGAAAGCGGGGCAACCTGTTCGTCCCCCCTACCCCACACGCGATTATAAAGGAAACTTCCCTTGACGCTCTTAAATTTCGAAAGACCGATGGAGCCATCCTCCTCCGACAACCAAAATTCCCACTCTTGTGCAGAGGAGGGATTGATTTCGTCGTGGGACTGGAAAAAACGGGTACCGCCATCAAACGGCTCACCGTTGGGAGCCACCGCCACCTCCAAAAAGCCCTTCCCCTGGTCCAGATAAAACCGGTAAAGCTGCACCCCTTCCAGATCAAAACGGCCCATCGCCGAGATAACCAGATCCTGGCCGGGCCACTGCAGCTGTCCCCCTTGGGATTCATGGAGAATGAATGGGGTCTCCTCCACGGTGATCGGCATCCCAGGGACAAGCCCGAAAGGTGGTTTTTCCTTGGGGCCATCCCCTCCCCCGAACAAACGTTTTTTCATGGAACCAGCTACCGCCCTGGTCATCCCCATGGCCGCTCGTATCGACATGGCGCAATCCTTTCCTTATCCATATGGCAGGGGGCCAGAGAAAAAAATCCGCCAGCTCTTTCCTGTTATGACAGGGGCCCGGAAGGAGCCCCCCTTTCGACCCCCCTGCCGATGTGTCAAGGGGGTGGATTCAATCCGCCAACCCCTGATAATCCCGCACTTCGGCGATGGCGTCGGTGACCGACTCCAGGAAGATATTTTCCGCCCAGGGGCCGTGGTTTTCAATCCATTGGGGCGAGAGGGCCAGCACGGTATCCACACAGAGGGTTTCCACCCCGGAGGTGAGATTGATCCACCCCTCCTGAAGCTCGCTGTATACCCCACCGGGAATTTCACAACTGCGATAGATGGGATTGCCCTCCCGGTCTTCTGCCTTGACCAGTTCATTGGAATGCACGGGGACCAGTTTCAGGCGGTTGCCGAACTTGTCGTTAATGGCACGCATCAGTTCCGAGTGAAGCCCCATGACCATGAAGGCGGCCTGATTGACATCCCCGGCCACCATGGCAGCAGATCCCAGATAGGAGCTGTGGCGGGTAGTGAGGGGGCTCAAATCCTGATCCCCGAACAGCCCGCCATTTTTGGAGCGTTGGGCCAGGTGGTTCCATGCCTCCGCAGAACCCGACCCTTCGGGACCCACATAGATTTTATGACGCTTCGGGTCCAGGTCGTCCAAGGCGTCGATGTCGCTCTTTTCGTGAACCAGCAGCCAAAAGGGCTCCTGATAGATGGACATCTGAAACGGTCCCAGAACGGGGTTTCCGCTTTGGCGCAGCCAGGCGTCCACCACATCGCTTTGCGCCAGCAGGGCATCAAAACGGCCCTCCTGGAAACCACGCAGGTTGTCCACGCTGCCAGCGGTATGAGCGCACTCCACAGCCAGATCCATTGCCCGTTCCTTAAACCCGACCAATTCATCGTCGCCCAGGCAGAAGGCGGCATAGGCCCCACCGATGGCCCCTGTGCCAAAGGAGATGGGCGGAGCTGACAGCTCACCGGTCAACACCTCCTCCTGAAAAACCGCTTCCGGGGGAATTTCCGCCGTCTCAAGGGCTTGCTCCAATGAAGGACGGGCGGTTCCCTGGTTTTGCAACCGACGGTTATCCCTTTCCAGCTGTTCAACACGTTGCAACAGCTCTGAATCCCCCCGCTCCATGGCTTCCCGTTTGGAGTCGGCCAAAAACAGGGAGATGGCGGGGCTTCCGGTCAGGGAATACCAGAGCATGGTGTCCCCCATCTCCTTGCCCATTCCCTGGGAGAGCAGCATGGTCATCAAAAAGCCGCTGTCGAACCCCCCATAATGGCGGTCACTGCCAAACATGTCCCAACTACGGTAACGGCTTGGAAAGGGATCATAACGGTTGTAGAAACGGCGGCGGCTGTCGCCGATGGAACGCCGGTCGAAGGTTCGATTTCGAGTCACGTTGCGATAGGTTTTGGAAGTACGGGATTCGGAAACCAGCTTGGAACGGGCGGCAATATGCTTGCTACGGCGTTTGCCCAGGGCCTTGGCCGATTGCTTGCGGGCCAATTTTCGATCCAGAGCGCTGATTTTGGGCTGGGATTTGAAGGTGACCTTTTGGGTTGCCTCCGATCCTGCACCTGTGGTCTTGCTCTGCCCGGGTTTTGTATACCTACCACTGGAGGTGGCTGTTTTTTCGGATTTTGCATACCCGCTGCTGGTGGCTGCTGTCCCGGGTTTGGTATAGCCGTTACTGGATGCAGCTGTTTTCCCGGGTTTTGTATACCCGCTGCTGGTGCCTGCTGTTTTCCCGGGTTTTGCATACCCGCTGCTGGTGGCGTTCCGGGTTGATTTGGAATTGGAATAAATATTGGATTTTTTACTGGAGGCGCTCTTCTTGGACTGGCTCTTCCCGGATCGATAGCTGCTTTTCAGGGGGCTTGCTTTGGAACGACCCCAGGAAGCTTTTTTCTTGGAGCGGGAGGAAGAGCGGCTTTTTCCTTTGCTCTTGGCCAACGCTTTCTCAGTTTCCAAGACGGGCCATGGGTCCAGAGTGGGTGTGAAAGCGAAAACCACCAGCAGCGTGGTCACCATCAACAACAACCGGTAGGGCTTAAACATCGGCAAGGGCTCCCGGGTGGAACGGGGATTTATTGGATTGGTTTTGTAAAAAAGGAGGCATAGTCACCACCCTCTGAGTTCTGTCTAATCATAGGCTCTGCAGCAAACTTTCAGGCCGGATAAGAGATCCCAATGATCTCGCCCGATTTACGTGTCCCTGGCGAATTCCAATTCACGCCGTCTCAGGTAGCTGAAAAAGACCCCGCAATACGTTTTCCAGGTGAAACCCTGGAGACCTGCTTGACCATGAAATGACCTGTTAAGGATCAGGGTATCCTTTAGCTGCACCACAGGAGCTGGCTATAAAATCGACACATAATCACCGTTTTTACTCGGAAATCATGGATTTGTCACCCATAGGTTGGCCGGTTTGTCATCGGCGATGAAAATCTCAGGTTTGGAATGAGAATTCATAGCGTCTCTGACTCCTTCCCCATCTCTTCCGATGGACCGGTTGCCCTGGCAGGTGAACTACCCTGGTGAACGATCTGTACAATGGTCTCCAGCAACCGTTTCTTGCGGATCGGCTTGGTCAAGTGCAGGTCACAACCTGCCGCTTTGATCGACTCGGATTCCTCGTTCATGGCGTGAGCGGTCAGTGCAATGATGGGCGTGGGGTCGGCTCTGTTCTCCGACTCCCAAGTGCGAATTTGACGTGTGGCCTCGTAGCCGTCCATGACCGGCATCTGGATGTCCATCAGTACTAGATTAAAGCTGCCGTTCTTGAACTTCTCCACGGCTTCAGCACCGTTCTCGGCAAGGGTCACTTGGTGTAGCGTGTTGCGAAGGTACGCTTCCACGACCATCTGATTTTCCGGGGAGTCCTCAACCAGCAGGATGTTCAAGCTATGGGGGGAGGCCCCAACCTTCTGAACCTCGGACAGCGCAACAGAGCCTGCCCCGCCATACTCTCCCTTTGGGGTGGCGTCAGCTTCGACCAGAGGCAATGGAACGATAACAGTGAAGGCACTTCCTTGACCGACTTCACTTTCCAACTCAATGCGTCCGCCCATCAGATCCACAAGCCGCCGACAGATGGTCAGGCCGAGACCGGTTCCACCGTGCTTGCGTGTTGTGGTGGAGTCCGCTTGGGTAAAGGGGTGGAAAATTTCCTCCTGCTTCTCCTTGGGAATTCCAGGACCAGTATCTAAAATTTTAAACAATACGTGATCGTTGGTGCAGCCCTCCACCCGGAAGGTCACTTGACCAGCCTGGGTGAACTTGACGGCATTGCCAATAAGGTTCAGCAGCACTTGGCGCAACCGGGTCGGGTCACCCCGTACCCACTGTGAAACGCCTTCATCCATTTCATGTTTGAGCTTGATACCTTTGTCCAAAGCAGAAAAAGCAAAAAGCTCCATGGTCTCATCAACCAATTGACGTAAGTCGAAAACCGTTTCCTCCAGAGTCAACTGATCCGCCTCAATCTTGGACAGGTCGAGAATATCGTTGATGAGAATCAGCAGGGACTTCCCGGAATAGTTAAGGGTCTTGACGAACCATGCCTGCGTATCTGTGAGCTTGGTATCCACCAGGAGTTCACCCATACCCAGGATAGAATTGAGAGGGGTGCGGATTTCGTGGGACATGGTGGCCAGAAAGGCACTCTTGGCCCGGTTGGCCGCCTCTGCTTGTTCCCTGGCTACCTGCAACGCCGTTTCCGTTTTCACCCGTTGGCTGATGTTGCGGACAAAGGCGAAGACGTAATCCTCACCCTGGTAGGTCACGAAATTGGCTTGGATCTCAACTGGAAAAACGTGCCCTGTTTTGGTCTGGTGACTGGACTCAAATACCAAACTGTGCTGTTCACTCAGCGTCTTCCAGATTTCCGGCCAACGTTCGGCCGGATAATTGGGATCTATATCGAACACCCCGAGACCCAACAGGGAATCTCGCGAATATTCCAATGTTCGGCATGCTGCCTCGTTCACGTCGCGAAAACGGCCATCGAAGTCAATCAGGAAACCGGCGTCTCCCATCTTTTCGACAATGAACCGGGTCAACCGCAGGTGTCCCTCGGTTTCCTTGCGCCGGACGATTTCCTGTCGCAGCTCCTCATTGGCTTGCCGGGTCTTTTGGTGGGCGGCATAGAGGTCAAGAAAGAGCCAGACCTTGGAGAGCAGGATCGTGTTGTCAATCGGTTTTTCGATGTAGTCGATGGCCCCGGACTCATAGCCCTTGCGCCGATGAAAATCATCCTGGTAGGCGGCGGTGATAAAGATGATTGGGACGCCCTTGGTCTTGTCCACGCCTTGGGCCATCCTGGCGACTTCGTAGCCGTCCATGCCCGGCATGTCCACGTCCAAAAGCATCAAAGCCAGTTCGTGCTCGACCATGAGACCCAAAGCTTCATCGCCCGAGGGCGCTTCCAGGATCTCCGCATCCACTTGCGCCAAAAGGGTCCGCAATGCCTTGAGGTTGGCCGGTTTGTCGTCAACGATGAGGATCTTCGGTTGGAGGGGTTGGTTCATGGCATTTCCGACTCCTTCCCCCTGTTTTCCGATGGACCGGTTGCCCTGGTGGGTGAAGCCTTGAGCCACTGACGCATCTTCTCCAACAGGCTTTCAAGCTCTACCGGCTTGCTCAGGTAATCGTCGGCTCCGGCCTCAAGACATTTCTTGCGATCTTCCGGCATGGTCTTGGCGGTCAAGGCGATGATCGGCAAATGTCGCATGTCGTCCCGATTTCTGATTTCCCGGATGGCCTCCAAGCCGTCCATGTTGGGCATCATAATGTCCATGAGTACGATACTGACCTCGCGTTCTTTTTCCAATTCGGCCAGTGCTTTCACGCCATCCCGCGCCATCAACACGCGGTTTACCTTTTTCTGTAATGCTTGGGCTAGAGAGAAGGTGTTGCGCATGTCGTCATCCACGATCAGAACAGTGATCGGCGGCTCCCCAAGTTGGAATTCCCGCAGCCGTTCCTCCTCGCCAGTTGAGTCGCCATTGGACAGGGTGCGAACTTTTGGCAGGATGGTATCATCCCCGTTTTTGATCGGATAGGGAACGATCGGAATCTTGGGGTTGCCGAGCCAATCCGCCAGGGTCAACAACAGTTTTTCCGCATCCACGGGCTTGGCCAGATAGTCACTGGCTCCCGCCTCCAGACACTGCTCCCGATCTCCCGGCATGGCTTTGGCCGTGAGCGCCACGACCGGCAGTTTACTGAAACGGGTTTGTTCCCTGATCGCCTGCATCGCTTCGTAACCGTTCATCTCCGGCATCATGATATCCATCAGAACCAAATCAATGTCGGGATGTTCATTCATTACATCCAGGGCTTGCCGCCCGTTGTGCGCGGTGAGTACCTGACCGACTCGACCTTCGAGAGCCTGTTTCAAGGCAAAGACGTTGCGCCGGTCGTCGTCCACCACCAGAATGGTCCGGGTAAAATCGCGGAATGCGATGGCTTTTCGAGCATCTTCCTCTCTGTCTTGACCGGGTTTGCCACCCACCTTCGCCGCCCGTTCCACCCTATCCAGAGCCGATGGAAAGTGCAGCGGGAGGTAAAGGGTGAACGAGGAACCGTGGTCTTCCTCGCTTTCCACCTTGATCTCGCCACCGATCAGTTCCGTAAATTTGCGAGAGATCGAAAGTCCCAGGCCCGTGCCGCCGAACTTGCGACTGGTGGAGCCATCGGCTTGTCGGAAAGCCTCAAAAATCTGTTCTCGCTTGTCCTGGGGAATGCCGATACCGGTGTCGGACACGGTTACGCCCACGCAGTTGGCGGCCGTCAGATCCGGGCTCATAAAGACCAGCCCGCGCCGAGGCTGCTCTACTCGAACAGTGACGCTGCCTTCGGCAGTGAATTTGAGGGCGTTGGAAAGGAAATTACGGACGATCTGTTCGACCTTGCTCCAGTCGCTTTCCAAGGCAGACGGGACGCCATCTCCAATGTTTGCCTCGAAGAGCAAGCCTTTTTTTTCAGCTACCGGACGGAACATGCGTTCGATAGAACTGATGAAGTCGGCAAAGCTCTTCTCCTCCACGTACAGATCCATACGACCCGCTTCCACCTTGGAGAGGTCAAGGATGTCGTTGATGAGGCGCAGAAGATCGCTGCCACTTTCATGAATGACGGTGGCGGAATCAACCTGGGAATGGCTCAGATTGCCATGCTCGTTGTTGGACAACACTTTGGAAAGGATGAGGAGGCTGTTCAGGGGCGTCCGCAATTCATGGGACATGTTGGCCAGAAATTCCGATTTGTAGCGGCTGGCGTTCTCCAATTCGTGAGCCTTTTCCTTGAACACGTCCGCCGCCATGGCCATGGCCCCGATTTCGTCGCGCCGACCTTTTCCAGGAATCTCTGCGTTCATTTGACCACGAGCCAAACTGGTCAAGGTTCGGGTCATGATCCGAACAGGACCGGCGATGTTGCGGCTGATCCACCACGCCAGGAACAGACCAAGAGTAATGGCCAGCAAGGACGCATACTCGGTGGTCCGCTGAGTCTGGTCCACCGAACTGGTCATAACCGTTTCCACCTGCTCCTGTTCCCGCAGGGTCAGTTCCTTGAGTTCTCTGGCCAAAAAGGCGATCTCAGCGGCCTCGCCCCCCATCACCACGTAGACGAGGTGCATGTAGGCGCGGGTGGCTTGCACCATGCCAAAAAATGCTTTCTCGAATTGGGGAGCCAATGCCTTGGCCCTAAGGGCGCTGTCCATTTCCGCGCCAGCATCCAAGTGGTCGATCAGACGCTCCAACGACCCGGACAGCAAGGCCAGTCTCCGCTTGGTTTCCCCAACCAGATTTGATTTCGGCTTGATGAGAAACTGCAAGGCATCCCGTTGAGCCAACAGCAGCTTTCCCTGGGCAGCTCCAGCCATCTCAGCCCCCTGGATATCTCCCCGTTCCAGAGCGGAGTCGTGGATGACTTCCAACAGAGTCACGATCTCATCACCTAAAACCATCATCCGCTCAAAAACCAGTCGGTCGCGAAGGGTGCGTTCCTCTATGGCGGCATCGAAATTACCTGCATAGAGTCGGAAGTTGTCACCCATCCGACGAAGGACATCTGTCCTCTGCGCGTCGCCAACCTTGCCTCGAACCGTTTCAATCTGGTTGGTCAACACTGCTTGAAGCTCCTTCACCCTCTGGGCGACCCCTGCATAGCCAGAGTAGGTGAATGCCAATACCCCGCGTTGCAGGTCCAGGACGTTGCGTTCGATTTCCAGGATGGTGCGCACCTCCCGGTTGGTCTCGCCATAGCGGGTAAAGTGGGTGACGGCGTTGTCGAAGCCCAGGTTGCCGATCACTGCCTGACCGGCGAACACGACCATGACCAGACCGAACCCCAGGAAGATCTGTTTACCGATAGTGAAGCGAAAGAGGCTAAAAAAATCGAACATGGCTACTTTTCTCGCTCAGGACAGAAGAAATTCGTGCCAACGTGGCAGGCTGTATTCGTAGGTATCCATCACCGTATTCCAGACCGCCACATTGCTGAAACGCCTCCAATAGGAACCGCCGTTGCGTACCGCCCCCTTGCGAACGGAAATTTTTCCCTCCGGACCCGGCAGATCCGTGGCAGCGGGCTTGCCCTCGTACCAATAATCCCACTCCGCCGGGGTCAGTAATGGTCGCGTCCGCTCCGGATTGGCGATGTAATACCCCTGACGGGCGACAAACGACCCCGCCCAACCGGAAAGCCACCAATTCATGAATTCGTAGGCCATATCCAGGACTCGACCCGTGGTCTGGGAGGAAAGGCACATCACCCCATGCCAAGCCCGGTAGCCCTCCTTGGGGGCGGCATAGACGGCGGGAATGCCCCGCTCATTCAACTCAGCCACAGCCGGGGAGAACATGCTGGCCACCACAGCCCGTCCGCTGGCAAGCATGTCGGCGGACTCTGGCACCGAGTTCCAAAAACCGCTGAAGTGACCTTTCCGCTTCATGGGGATGAGGATGTCGAAGAGCTTGTCCACTTCGGCTTCCGTCATGTTGCCCATATCGGCAAACTTCATGAGTCCCAGCGCCTCAACTGCCAACGCCATGTCGAAGATGCCGATGGTGGGTTCATTGACCACCGCCACCTTGCCGTGCCAACGCTCGTCCAGTAGCCAGCCCCAGCTTTCGGTCTCGTAGGCTTTCCCCTTGGGTATGACGCGGGTGTCGTAGCCGAAGGAGTCCACGTTATGAACATAGGGCAGGAAGCTGATTAGCTCCGATGGCTGTGATCCCAGGGTTCCTTCAGGCTGGGCATAGAGCAGCTTGAAGGGGGCATCCCCAAGACCGACTTTCGCCTCGGGGGTCAGGCGTCCTGTTTTGGTCAGGTCGTTGATCTCGTCCCAATAACGGATGCGGCGGATGTCGATGGGTTGGATCGATTCGGCCCGCCAGAGGATGTTCATACTGTTGGACCATTGCTCATAGATGTCGAAGGCGTCGGGGCGTGCGGAAGCCCTCTGCTGCACACGGGCGCTTCCCCCCGGCTCGAACTGAATGGCAAACCCCAGATCCTCCTCGGCCTTCTTGCGAATCGCCTCCCGCAGGGTGACGTGGGTTCCCAAAACACGTAGAACCGGCTTTTCCGCCGTATGTACGAAGGGCGCACGGGTGATGACAGCTGCTCCAGCTGCAACGGCACCCGCCGTTTTCAGAAACCGCCGTCGGGTGACGCCTTCGCCCTGTTGCACTTTTCTCATATCAATCCCCTTCGGTTTCCGACGCCTTCCGTCAATCAGCGCGATACCTGCCACTCTCTCATCGTTTCTTTATATTGATTCCAAGCGCAATCGCTTTTTCGCCAACCAAAGCCTTCAGCAGCCCTGCTGGGACAGGTTTCTGGAAAACCGGAATATCCTCTGGCAGACCCCCTCGACGGGTGATCTCCTCAGGGTCAAGCAGCGTTACCACAACGAACCGCGTTCTGGTGAGTTCCGGCTTCTCCCGCAGGACCCGCACCATTTCGATGCCATCCACATTGGGCATCACCAGATCGGTGATGATGATGTCGGGCGCTTTCTTGCCAACCTGGATCAAGGCATCGAATCCGTTGGCGGCGGTCATCAGATCAAGTGGGAAAGACCACGCTTGAATCATAGACTTGTAGACCGTCATCATGGCCAAATCGTCTTCGACCACTAGAATGGAAACGGCTTGCGCCCCAGAGGCTTTTTGAATCTTCTCCTGGCGCTGCCGAATGATTTCATTGACGGCGCTCTTGGGAATGCGTCGGTGCCCACCGGGGGTTTTCCATGATGGCAAGTTTTTCAATTCCACCCAGTTATGAATGGTGCGCTGGGAAACGCCGAGACGGCGACCAGCTTCCGTCGTGGTCAGGGATGCTTCCTGGCTGAGTGGTGGGTTTTCCTGGTCCAAGGTGCTAACCTCGTTTGGTCAGATTGAAACTGGAAAAATATTTTCGCAATTATTGCAAATCACGCAAATATGGAAAATTAGAGTGACATACTTCTATAAGAGTTCAAGTAACATGAGAAGATTTTTTTTGGATGGAATCTGGCCGTGGAAAAGTTAGAGATCTGCCTGGGCTGCGCCAAATTTCATGAGCTAGACTTCATTATAATTTTCAATGAAATAGACTCCGAGTTGCGAGAGGCTGTCGCAATTTGGTTCAGAGCTTCGTTTTTGAAAGAGAGATCGCTATCAGAGCGACTTGATTTGCTTCAAGCCACTCAAAAAGGCCAGTTCAGCCCTTTAATGGACTGTTTTCTCCTTCTTTTCCCTCTTCAAAACGGATTTCGAGTGCAACTTTCGTAAATTGTGGACCAAAGCATCCAGCTTCCATTCCCCGTCGCATAATTTCAGACCACGCATGGAAAACTGTCGGGCGGCTTGTCGATCCTTGATCTGACCAAAAACCGGTTCCGGAGCCTGGCCACGTATAGCAATTCAAATCAAGAATTTGGACATATGCCGTTGCTCTTTTGCTGACATTCCCGCGGATGCGGGAATCCAGGGTGCCTGGCACGAACCTTTCCAAATCGTAACTATTCAGCTTCGTTAGACTGCATGAAGGAGGGCCGCTGACCTTCAAACAGCAATTGCAGGGCTGTCGTGGTTCTGAGCCAGCCGGAGTTATTGTTCACATTTGATGAAGCGCGTTTCGGTTTGAAATCGTGGTACCGGCGGCGCTGGGCGCCCACAGGGGTGCGGGCTCCATGGCCGACCGATGACCGCTACCAATGGTTGTGGTTGTATGCTGCGGTCGAACCAGCCTCCGGCAATTGCTTTTTTCTGACACTGCCCTATGTGAACAGCGCCTGCATGAATGTCTTCATGAAGGAGATGGCAAATGCTTTCTCAGACAGAGAGATCCTCCTTGTGATGGACAATGCCCCCAGCCACACCAGCGGGGCTCTCCAGTGGCCAAAAAATATCGCCGGACTTCATTTGCCCCCCTACAGTCCGGAATTGAATCCAGCGGAGAGGCTGTTTCAAGAATTGAGAGAGCCACTGGCCAATGAGGTTTTCGAAGACGTGGATCACCTGGAATCCAGGTTGACCGATACATTGAGACCCTATTGGGAGACCCCCAAATTGATTACCGATATAGCTGGTTACCCGTGGTTGCTCAATGCTGTTGAGCTTTGCTCACATCAGGACATTTAGGGATGGATTCCGTATAAGAATCGACCATATATTTCTAAACTTTCAACTGGTTCCGCGAATCACCAAACAGCCTCTTAATTCGTTGACCGAAAAGAGTGGCTGCTCGTACCATTGATTGGTCCTCTTTGTGAACGTGAACAGAATGTGGTTTTCGGCAACCTCGTGCTATCCGTTGCAATGGGACGACGCATCCCCAGGAACTGGTTGAATCCATGGGAATATGACCGAGAAATTTATTAGAAATGCAATGAAATAGAGAGACTGTTCTGACGATTGAAAAAGGGTTTTGAAGAATCTTCTCATGCTTTGACAAATTCAACGTGGTTTACTCTTTGCTTCATCCACTTCACTCTGGTCTTCAATGCACTGAATAGTGTTAACATGCCCTGGAAAGCAATTTTGATGCTGTATGTCTTTGGCCATTCAGTTCGTTTCTCTCACATTTGAAGGAGGCACCATCGTTGGAAAACGCACGGATCCATCCGAATCCAAGGGTAGGGCAGCCGTCATTATGGAGCGCGGCAGTCGATTTTTCGTAGACCAGCCATGGGGGGCAAAGGATGCTCTCTGCCCTATCTTTCAAATGTGTTTAACTGTCGATTCAGCCTAGCTATTCTGGAGAGCATGATATGTCGAGTGAAGCCATTTTGCAGAAATTGACCCCCATTTTTCAGGAGGTTTTCGATGATGAGCAGTTGGTCGTAACTGAAACCTTGAGCGCCAACGATATTCCTCTATGGGATAGCTTGAGTTACGTACAACTGCTGGTCTCCATCGAACAGGGGTTTCAGATTCGTTTCAGCGCTTCGGAGGTGGGGGAGTTGAAGGATGTGTCGGATCTGATTGGAGCGATTGCTGCCAAGCAGGCCGAGTAGGGCTGCCCGCAGGGGGCGTGCCCTGATCTTGGAGCTTAATTGAAGGAAGTTCTTCCATGGACGTTTTGATCATTGGTGGCCATTTCGCATTGGGCCAGAAGGATGTAATGCGCCATAAGGATGACTTTCGTCTCACCCTGGATGGCGTGCCCATGACTCTGCCCAACCTTGAGAGTTACTTTGCACACAATCGGGTGTTACCCCCCAATCTTCTGGAAAAAATGCGCCACAAGGAGCAGCGTCGCCCCTATCAACAAATCTACTGGTCGGGGCTGCATCTCTACGATTTTTTGAACCGCTTCGACCTCGATGTCGCTCTGCTCAACTGTCATTATCCGGGGGATCGGCAAAGTTTGGCGTTGTTTAGGGAAAACCCGAAGTGTGTGGTGATTTCCACCACCTTTTTGGGGATGGAGAGCGTACGCACCCTGGTGGCGGATGTTCGCAACCATCTGCCCGATTCTTGGATTGTGGTGGGGGGGAATCACACCCACCACTCTTACCAGGTGTGGCAACGGCGAGAGGATCCTCTCTACCAGCAACCTGGGGTGAAAAATGTCTATTTCTTTACCTCGGACAATCCCATCACCGAAATTGATGCCTACATCTACGATCAGCATGGCGAGCTGACCCTGCTGGAAATGATCCAACAGTTAAAAAAAGGGAAGCGTCCCCGGGATCTTCCCAACTCAGTAATACGATTAAAAGCGGGGGGGTCGGAGCTATTCCAATTCAATAAAAAAGTACCGGAAGAGTACAATATCGATGCGTTCCGTATCGCCTGGGATAAAATTCCCTGGAACTATATGGCAACAGTGGTCCCTTTTCAGACCACCTATGGCTGTCCGTTCAAGTGTGGTTTTTGTAATTTTTCCCTGACCAAGGTGCATAAAAAGTCGATGGATGGTCTGTTTGAGGAGTTGCGTAGCATAACCCATCACTCTTTTGTGGAGCGGGTTTGGTTTACCGACGACAATTTTTTTCTCACAGAAAGAATGGTCATCGATTTTTGTGAACGCTATATCCAGGAGGATTTTCCCTTCTCCTGGGCCAGCTTCATCCGGGCAAGCTCCATCACCCCCCGCACCGCTGAACTTCTAAAGCGGGCCAAATGCGACATGTTGGTGCTGGGTTTTGAGTCCGGCAGCCAAACCATGCTGGACAATATGTTCAAAAAGGACACCGTCAGTCACTACCATGAGGCCACCTCCTACTTGATCAGGGCGGGCATCCATATCGAAATGGCCTTTGTGGTGGGTTATCCGGGGGAGACGGCGGCAACGGTCGGAGAGTCCATCGATTTTGTTAACAGTCTGCCAGTCAATCCGGAACAGACTCGTTATCTCTACCTTTTCAAGTTTAATCTGGTGCCCATGTCGCCGGTTTTCGCCCAAGAGGAGCGGGACAAGTGGCAGTTGAAGGGGCATTGGGAAAACTGGAGCCATCTCACCATGAACTCCGATCAGGCCAACGAGCAGTTGCAACGTTTTGCCATGGAATCCAATAACACGGTGTTCAACTATCTGGATCCGGGCAACGGTCTCTGGAAAGGGTTGAGTCTTGGGGAGCGAGGGCTGTTTCAACGACAGCGGGACGATGTCTCCCGTGCCCAACTCCGTTTTGGCGAAGAGGCACCCGCCACCCGGGAGGCTTGGGACCAACTGGAGAAGGTGGTGGCACAAATTACCCGCAAAGTAGCGAGTGGCCCATGATGGGAGTGAAAAATTATTATCCTGAGGGGGGGGCGGTATTTATTTTGGCAGGGGTGGCTGGGAGCAATTTTTTTCTGGACTCCCAGCATGTTTGGCGTATGGAGAGCCTGTGTTATGAGACCATTGCCGAGCCAGGTTTGATGTAGTCCTGATGATCGCCTTTCTTTTGGAAGGTTAATGATTTCAATGAGATTATTATACATCAATAACTAACGGAAACATAGTCATGCTTTTCAACTCCTTTGGTTTCATTTTCCTTTTTTTGCCCCTCACCCTGACCGGTTATTATGTGATCTATAACCGTTTGGGAACCCGACCCGCTTTCGGTTGGCTGGTGGCCGCCTCTCTGATTTTTTACGGTTATTGGAATCCACTGTTTGTGCTGTTGCTGCTCTTTTCCATCGGTTTCAACTATGGCGTTGAACAACGCATTATCGGCGCAATAAGCCACCAATTACGCTATCGCTGGTACGTTTTCGGGATTTTGACCAATCTGACCGTTTTGGGGTATTTCAAGTATGCTAATTTTTTTCTGGATAACCTCAACAGCCTGATTGGCTCCCAGTTTCACTTGGCAGGTATTGTTCTACCCCTGGGCATCTCTTTTTTTACTTTTCAACAGATCACCCTGCTGGTGGATGCCTTTGTGGAGCGCAAGAAGAGCCATTATGGTCTGTTGTCCCATTCACTGTTTATCTGTTTTTTCCCCCAATTGATTGCCGGCCCCATTGTCCACCACAAGGAGATGATGCCACAGTTTGACAAAAATCCTTCGGACCAGTTGTGGTTCAATTTGGCAGTGGGCGTGTCCCTTTTTAGCATAGGCCTTGCCAAAAAGGTTTTGATTGCCGATACCATGGGGCTCTCTGCCAGTAACCTGTTTGACAATACGAGTTTTGCTCTCCACGAGCCCCATTTATTGGAGGCTTGGGGGGGGGTGTTGAGTTTTGGTTTTCAGGTCTATTTTGATTTTTCCGGTTATTCGGACATGGCGTTGGGTTTGGCTTTCATGTTTGGCATTCGCCTGCCTATCAATTTTGCTTCGCCGTTTAAGGCGGGCTCTATGATCGAATTTTGGAGCCGTTGGCACATCTCTCTATCCCGGCTGATCCTGGATTATGTCTATACGCCGTTGGCTTTGCGTTTTATGCGTTTTTCTGTCCAGTTGGGGGGTGGGCGATTCAAACGTTATCTGATTGCCATCACGCTTCCCTCCTTGTTGACTTTTCTGTTGGATGGCTTTTGGCATGGCGCGGGTTGGAACTTTATCCTGTTTGGCTTTCTGCACGGGGTAGCCCTGATTTTCAACCAGGCTTGGCGTCAGAGTCGCCGTTCCATCCCTTATTGGATGGGTTGGATCCTCACCTTTATGGTGGTTACTTTCGCTTGGGTGCCATTTCGCACCGCTGATTTTTCAGCCATGGGAGAGATTTATCAGGGGTTGTTGGGTTTGAACGGAATGACCTTCCCCCACACACTGGTGGTTTGGGTGGAGCCTGTTTGGCCCGATCTTGGCGTTTGGATGGGACGGCACTCCTGGGCGGATATGAGTGGGGAGCATCTGATACACCTTTTGGTGTTTTGCCCGCTGTTGCTTTTGGGGGTGCTGTTTTTGCCCAACAGCAATCAGTGGCTGGGGCCCTACAATCCGGGTTTGTCCTCCAAAGGTTATCCGGCAACAGTGGTTCCGAGGCAGGCGGTGCATGATTGGCATTGGCGACCCCATCCGGCTTTGGCCCTGGGGATGGCGGCGCTGTTTGTCTGGAGCGTGTTGAGCCTTAACCGGGTTACGGAATTTATCTATTTCCAGTTTTAACTCAGGCTGGTGTTTCCTGAAAACTGGTTTATGCACGATCGACTACAGAGAGCGCAGAATATTTATGTTTCGGAAAAACAAAGCTGGAGATTAGCCATCCTAATTGGAAATCAAATTTAATGTTTCGGAAAAACAAAGTTGGAGATTAGCCATCCTAATTGGAGATTCATTTGTCTGATGGCTTGTTTTTTTGGACTGAGGGTCGATTGTGATCCGGATTTCAGGATCATTTCCTGCGATC
>JADFZT010000038.1 GCA_015232395.1 Magnetococcales bacterium
TCACAAGACTTTCTCCCGATTTGCCTGGTGGATCAAGAGGCTGGGGCATGTACGTACGCCCAACTGCCGGATTTAGGTTCAAGGGGGAAGCCACCAAGCCAAAAGATTTGGCAGATCCCCTGGTTACAACGCTGATTGCCGGAAAGGCCCAACAGGGGAATAGAAACCGAATAGACCGAAACAAAAACAGGGATGGAGAGCCCGCTGCCGCCTTCGCAAACCAACTGGCTGGGGAGTGGGACGTGCCTTCAAACGCAACCAACCGTGAAACAGCCGGGGATCAGCGGCAACTGGCTGGCAGATAGCGGTCTGACAGAGAACCGGAGCAGGTCCAGGTAACGCTGCCATCGTCGCTTTGGGGGGTCAGAGTGACAGTTTGCCCGGTCAAACGAGGAGAGCCGGTATAGTTGATGGTAATCGTGCCACTGGTACCCACATCGATGGAGGCGACATAGATGCCGGTGATGGAGGTGGAGGCAGGGAGTCCCGTTTCGCTGATACTATCAGGAAAGCGGCCCTGGAATTGGTGATATTCGGCAACGCTGTTTTTGGGATAGGAAGCCAACACGATGCCACCCCCCACTTTGGTACGCACCACATAATCCTGATAGGCCGGAATCCCCACAGCGGCCAAAATGCCGATGATGGCGATCACAATCATCAGCTCAATCAGAGTAAATCCGCGTTCTTTCATGGCCACCCCCCGGTTTATCCAGCTGGACAAAAAAAACACTTATACAAAGAATTGCGCGACAAAAAATTCCTGAATGAAATCAAAAAAATACGGACTTAACCTGAATAAAAACACGAAAATACCGGCTTAAAATGCAACGGACCCCATGTGTTGCCACATGGGGTCCGAGGTTCAGATCAACTGGGCATTAGCTGCGGCAGTTGTTAGGCAGATAGCGGTTGTCCAGGGAGCTGGCGCAAGACCAGGAGATGGAGCCGCCTTCGTTGGTGGGGGTCAGGGTGATGGTAGCCGAACCGATGTTGCTGTCGGTGGAGCTGAAGGTCACCGTGATCACACCAGCAGCGCCCACTGCGACGGTACCCACGTCTTGACCGGAGATCGAGGTGGAATCCGCGATACCGGCGGTGCTGTTGGTGGTGGGAAACGCACCGGAGCTGATGAAGGTTTCCGACACGGCAGCCTTGGCACCGGCGGAAAGATTCATGCCCTCACCGACTTTGGCGCGGACCACATAGTCCTGGTAGGCCGGGATGGCAACGGCAGCCAGGATACCGATGATGGCGATCACGATCATGAGTTCAATCAGAGTGAAGCCGCTTTCGTCTTTACGTTGCTGTTCCATGATGATACCCCTCCAAATGATGAAATGGTGCTCCGTTAGTGGAGCGTTTTGAGCCCATTCGATAGTGGCATAAACCTAAATCGCTGGAGCTCCTGCCTGTCTTTAACGTCTACTTCACCGGTACTGTTTGATCTCGTTTGATCTTTGCTGCTTCAGTACCGCTGTTGGGTAACTATTAAGCATTACCCGTACCAAGTCAAAACATGTTTTTCAAATAAGGGTATTAGCGCAGTGTTTTCAACAAGATACAATAAACCAAAAAAAGTCTTCCCCCTCATTCCAATGGAACTGTAACGGCGTATTACAGCCCCTCCTCCCTGTCATGTGACCAATCAGGGCAGCGGCTGACAATAATTGTCACTCCCCCCCTGCCGGAACCCGGGCCAAAAGCTGGAAAGCCTCCCCATCGGGCCAGGGACCGCTCACTTCGAATCCTTGATCCTTGAGGGAGCGGGGGACATTTTCCAGGGGCTCGCCCCCATTGAGGCGGATTTTCAGGCTCTCTCCAGGCCCCATCTGTTCCAGCTGAAGCTTGACCCGCACAAAGGTCATCGGGCAGGTCAGATTGGTGATATCGATGGATTGGTCGCGCATGCGCCCTTGCTTCCCCTTTGATTGACCCACAAACCGGGCACACACTCTCTCCCACCCCGGAGTTGACCCACGGAGTGATCAAAAAGAGGTCCATAAAATCAGGCTGAGGTCGGAAAATCGAAAAGCTCTGTGGAAAGATAGCGTTCAGCAAAGCTGGGTAGGATCATAACAAACCGTTTACCCCGGTAAGCCGGTTGCTCAGCCAACTCCAGAGAGGCCGCAACCACGGCACCGGATGAAATACCGCAGGGAATCCCCTCTTCCCGGGCACAACGACGAGCCGTCTCCATGGCCCGCTCATCCCCCACCGGCACCACCAGATCCACCAGACCCCGATCAAACACCTCGGGAACAAATCCCGCACCGATTCCTTGAATACGATGGGGGCCTGGCATACCACCGGAAAGCACGGGAGAGTTTTCCGGCTCCACCGCCACCACCTGAAAACCGGGAATGCGCTCTTTCAATACCTGGGCAATCCCGGTCAGGGAGCCGCCTGTGCCCACCCCGGCCACCAAAACATCCGCCTGGCCATCGGTGTCCTGCCAGATCTCTTCAGCGGTGGTTTGGGCATGGGCCAGAGGGTTGGCTGGATTGTCAAACTGATTGGGAATGAAGCCCTTTTTTTCCTTCTCCAGGAGTTCGTAGGCCTTATTGATGGAACCTCGCATCCCCTCCATGGCCGGCGTCAGGACCAGTTCAGCCCCCAATATCTGAAACATTTTACGCCGCTCTTCACTCATGGATTCCGGCATGGTCAAAATCAACCGATAGCCCCGAGCAGCACAAACAAAGGCCAGTGCAATGCCGGTATTGCCCGAGGTGGGTTCAATGATGACGGTATCCCGATCCACCTGTCCCGCTTTTTCAGCGGCTTCGATCATGGCAAGCCCAATGCGGTCTTTGATCGAAGCCAGAGGATTCATAAATTCCAGCTTGGCCAAAAGTTCCGCATCCAGGTGTGTTGCCATGCGATTCAACCGAACCAGGGGAGTTCCCCCGATAGCTTCGGTGATGTCTTTGAGAATGCGCCCCATGTCCTGAATTCCTCCCAATTGTCATCCTCATGCACGCCGGTCCCGGGGCCAGGCCGTCAGATCGACCCAAGGCCCTCCACCACCCATCTGAACCGGCTTTTTTTCGGAAACTGCAGCCAAAGCCGTCTCCGAGCAATCGCCCCCATGGGTTACGGATTTCCCCCAACAGGATTCCCGCAAACCCCCCTTTTTTACGACAACAACATTCAACACCTGTTCAATTTTTTTCCTGCACACCGATTTGATCTGCCGACGACTTTTGTCTGATCATCACTCTGGGGCCTGTTCAATCCCCTTCTCTTACGTTGTCAGCTGCAAGCCGGGCAACGGGGATGCTTACGAAAGGGTACCTCCCGACGTATGCCCCGCAAACCATCGATGGTCAACAAGCGACCCAGGAGCGGTTTTCCTTCACCCCTCAGGAGTTTGACTGCTTCCATCGCCATCAGCCAACCCAGTTCACCAGCCATGGGGCCCAAAACCCCCTCATCCACACAGCTGCCCCCGGCGACCGGTGGGGGAGCTCCAAACAGGCAACGCAGACAGGGTGAAGATCCTGGCACCACACTCATCACCTGCCCCTGAAATCGCACCACCGCCCCATGGACCAAAGGGCGGTTGAGAGCCAGGGCGGCGTCGTTGGCGGCAAAACGGGTGGCAAAATTATCTGAGCCATCGATGATGACCCGATACCCTTCAGCCACCTCTGAAATACCGGCCACCCCCTCCAGACGTATGGGATGGGTGCGGATGGTGAGCCCCGGTTGCCGCTGGCTGAGGTGATGCTGACTTTGGGCTACCTTGGATAGACCGATATCGGCTTTTTGGTAGAGCACCTGGCGCTGAAGGTTGGAGAGAGCCACCGTATCGGCATCGGCCAGCCCCAAACGCTCCACACCCGCTGCGGCAAGAGCCAGGGCAGCTGCACTCCCCAAACCTCCGGCTCCGATCAAAAGAACATCCATTTTCAGCCGCCGGGATGATCGTCAAACCCGCTTCAAATGGAGTAGGTGATACGGTTGTAGACCTCGCTGGGCACCCCGCTGCGAAAGGCCCGGGTGGTCAACTCCTCGACACTCACCCCATCCATCATCACCAAAATCTGGGATTGAAACTCCGCCCACAGGGGGCGGATGACCCGTTTGCCGATGGGGCCTGTGGCCATGTCGTCCGGCAGCCCCGATTCTCCCTCTTCCCCCACCTCCATGACCACCCGGGCAATATCCCCGACACTGATTTTGGAACGCTCCCGGCCCAAAAGATAGCCTCCTCTAGGCCCCCGAATTCCCTTGAGAATTCCCGCTTTGACCAAGCGTTGCATCACCTGCTCCAGATAGCGCTGCGGCACCCCCTGACGACTGGTTACCTCACGAAATTGTACCGGCTCCCCACCGGAATTGTAGGCAATGTCCACCACCGCCTCGATGGCATACAATAATTTTTTCGAAAACTTGAGCACGCCACAGATCCCCTTTAGCTGACAAGCGTTTACAGTTTGTGGGGCCAACCCCCTCCCCAACCCTGTTTTAGTTATCGTCTCTCTATTTTTAATCGTGCACCAAGAGCTTCCCCCCGGCATTTCTTCGGGCAGCCCCCCAAAGCCCCACCCATGTTCTTCAAAAAGCCTCGCCCTTGTTCTTCAATCGGCAAAAAAAGTCTCCTCCCGACCTTGATTTATCTGCTCAGATCCACCTTTACCGACCCGTGTGACCAAACCCCCCGGTGTTGCGTTCACTCTCTTGTAGCTGCTCAGTCAACTGCCACTGGGCCTGGACAACCGGAGCGATGATCAATTGGGCAATACGCTCCCCCCGGGTAATTTCAAAGGGGGCGTCGCCGGTATTGATCAGCACCACCCCCACTTCCCCCCGATAATCCGAATCCACCGTGCCTGGCGCATTGAGAACCGTTACCCCATGACGCAGGGCCAAACCGGAACGGGGCCGCACCTGGGCTTCGTAGCCTGTCGGCAGGGCCATGGTGAGACCGGTAGGCACCAAAGCCCGTTTTCCCGGCATCAGAGTCACAGGCTCAGCCACCGCCGCTGGCAGGTCCATCCCTGCCGCCCCCGGTGTCACATAACGGGGTAGAGGCAGCCCAACACCATGGGCCAGCACTACCAAAGGAACGACGACCGTTTTTTCCATCCAACCCGCTCTCCCATCCCCTGAACGGTCCAGCTTGAAGACCAAACAAACCGACCCGCCTGCCCCAGCCACAATCCAGCCTCGTTTCAAGCCACGATCCGGATCATTTTCAAAATCCGATCTACTTTGACAAACCATGTAAAATTTATTTAACCAAAATTGTGTGTAGCTTAACCGAAACAATCAAAGCCTGCTTCAAAACAGCTCAGCCAGAGCCTGAATCAGCCGGGTGCCCACCAAATCCTTGGAGAGCAGAGGCCAGGGCTCCTCAGGGGCGTTGGGACGCAACAGCGTCACTCGGTTGGTATCAGTGTTGAATCCGCTACCTTCTTCCAGCACATCGTTAACCACCAGCAAATCACACCCCTTGCGCGCGAGCTTTTCCCGTCCCCGCTCCAGGGAATTTCCTGTTTCAGCCGCAAAACCGATGAGGGGTTTGCGAAGCGTTCCAGGCTCTGCCTGCCGCCGATGGGCTTCCTGTTTGACCAGGGTGGCCAGGATATCCGGGTTGGGCACCATCTCAACGGTTATTCCGTTGCTTTTCTTGCCCTTTTTTATTTTTTCCTCCAGAATTTCCACGGGCCTGAAATCAGCCACGGCTGCGGTCAACACCCCCCCATCACACCCGGGCCAAACCTCTTCCACCACTCCCAGCATCTCTCTGGCTGAAATCACCGGTATGGCCTCTACCCCTGACGGCGGCGAAAGCTCAACGGGTCCATGGACCAGGGTCACCCGAGCCCCGGCATCCAGAGCGGCCCGACACACCCCCCACCCCATCCGGCCACTGGAGTGATTGGAAAGATAGCGCACCGGATCCCACCCTTCCCGGGTAGGCCCTGCTGTAATCAAAATCCGTTTGCCCGCCAACAGTTTCGGCGTCAGCACCCCCCGGGCAGCAGCCAGGATCTGTTCCACTGGTGCCAAGCGCCCCTCCCCCTCCACCCCACAAGCCAGGGTACCCTGCTCCGGCCCGACAAAATGGACCCCATCTTCCGTCAGGGTCCGGATATTACGTCGGGTAGCGGGATGGTGCCACATCACCGGGTTCATGGCGGGTGCTGCCAGGATGGGGCCCTCCCGAGCCAGCAACATCGCCGTCAGCAGATCATCGCTGCGCCCCCCCGCCATCCGCGCCAAAAGATCTGCCGTGGCCGGAGCCAGGACAATCAGATCCGCTTCCTGGGGCAGGCGGATATGTTCCATCCCGGATCCCGGGTTGAGATGGAAAAGATCGTCATACACCTGGCCATCCGTCAGCGCTTCCAGGGTGAGTCGGGTAATAAAACGCAACGCCCCGGCGGTAGCCACCACCGACACCTGCCCCCCCTCTTCCCGGAATCGGCGTATCAGGTCGAGGGATTTATAGGCTGCTATCCCGCCACTGATACCGATGACCACTTTTTTCTCTGTCCAATAACGCAACTTTCATACCCCGTCCAAAATATGGGTAGAATTTTTATTATCCACCATTATCGGTGTAAGTCAATTCCTCCTCCAAAAAAAATCACCCAAACAAATCGCAGAATTGACAAATATCGGATAATCACCCTAAATTCCCCCCACGCAGAAAACTCTCACCAACCCCTGACGGCCAAAAACAGACCCAACCATGCTGGAAACCTTTGCCAACCCCCACCCGGAGCGGGACTACCGGGTAGAGATGACCTGTCCCGAATTTACCTGCCTTTGCCCCAAAACCGGGCAGCCGGATTTTGCTGAAATCCGCATCTCCTACATTCCGGATCAGCTCTGTGTGGAGTTGAAATCCCTCAAACTCTACCTATGGCATTTTCGGGAAGAGGGGGCGTTTCATGAAGCGGTGATCAATCGAATTCTGGACGATCTGGTGGGGGCGGTCTCACCCCGCTCCATGACCGTGGTGGGAGATTTTAACGTACGTGGCGGTATCCGCACGGTGGTGACGGCACAACACCCCAACTGAGGGCAACAGGAATGTTTTGGCAAAGTTCAGCCAGGGGGGGCAAGAGAGATCGGTGGAAATCCAAGACAGCTGCCAAAATCATTCTCAGATTGCAGCAACCCGATAAAAGCCGCCCCCCCTCTATGGCTCGAATCAATCATCCATCCTGCCACCGACGAAGACCGGTTCACCCATTTCGGTAAAATCAAAGTTGGCAAAAACGTGATGACCAGCCAGATCCACCATGCGGATGTCATCCTCCCCCTGCAAACGGCTGACAGCCCCCTCATACCGCTCCCCATAGCGGGCCTGGACCACCTCGGCTGACACCTCAAAGGCGATAAATTTGCGGATGCCCTTGTTGGCCAGTCGATCCCTCGCCGCCTCGGACTGCATACCGTCAGAGAGTCGGGTAACCACCAGAATGGGACCGGTACCGCTGAAAATCATATAGCCTCTGACCATGACCGTTCTCCCTGTAAGATAGAAAGTCTGCTCGCGTAAATCGGAAAAAAATGGTTCTCCCAGGGAACGGCCTACCGAACAGAACAGTCTCACCCCCCAAAACCGGAAGAGTTGCCAGGAGAGGGCTTCGTAAGAGAGGAAAACCCTGAAAATATGATCTGCCAAGCCCTGGCTATCGGTTGCTGCCCTGGATCACCCCATGTTACGCTTATGGGTTTAAATTTCAATCCCATTTTTGCCTCGAGGAAACCCCGCCAAATGGCCATTGAGCCGGATGTCGTCAAAAAAGTCGCAACCCTTGCCCGCCTGGATATTTCAGAGCAGGAAGTGGCCACCTACACCGGGCAGCTTTCGAATATTTTGGGGCTGATGGAGCAACTCAACAGCCTGGACACGGATAAGGTGCCACCCATGTCCCACGCTGTGGAAATGCGCATTCCCGAACGGGCCGATCAAGTGGTCAATGGGGACCAGAGAGAGGCCATGCTCGCCAATGCACCGGAAGCGGACAGCGGCCATTTCCGGGTACCCAAAATCATCGAATAGCCAAAACAGCCCTATCCGGATCCCTGAACCACTCCAGCTGAATTCCTGAACCACTTCGGGATCTCTCTGGGATCAAGTGTAACAGCCTCACCCGCCAACAGATAACGGAACAATACGGAAGACCGCCCCGTGGAACTTAGCTCTTTGACCCTGACCCAGGCTGCCCAGCTTCTTCAAAAGCGTGAAATTTCCGCTTTGGAGCTGACCCAAAACCATCTGGAGCGCATCGCCCGCCTGGAATCCCAAATCAACGCCTATGTCACGGTGGATACCCAAGGGGCCCTGGCTGCGGCCAAGGCTGCCGATGAGCGATTGCAAAGGGGAGATGCCACCCCCCTGACCGGCATTCCCATCGCCCACAAGGATCTTTTCATCACTCAAGATCTGGCCACCACCTGCTCCTCCCGCATGCTGGCAGAATTCAAGCCCCCCTACGATGCCACGGTGACCCGACGCATCAAGGAGGCCGGTGGCGTTATTTTGGGCAAAACCAACATGGACGAGTTCGCCATGGGCTCCTCCACCGAGAGTTCCTACTTTGGCCCCACCCACAATCCCTGGGATCTGGAGCGCATTCCCGGGGGCTCTTCCGGGGGATCAGCCGCAGCGGTGGCCGCCGATTTTTGTGTGGCCGCAACCGGCACCGATACCGGTGGATCCATCCGGCAACCAGCGGCTTTAACAGGCATTACGGGACTCAAGCCCACCTATGGCCGGGTCTCCCGGTTTGGCATGGTGGCCTTTGCCTCCTCCCTGGATCAAGCTGGCCCCATGACCAAAAGTGCCGCCGACGCCGCCCTGCTCCTCCAGGCCATCGCCGGTCACGATCCCCTGGACGCCACCTCCATCGACACCCCGGTGCCCGATTATGCCAGTCTGATCGAAGGGGATATTCGGGGCAAACGCCTGGGCATTCCCGCAGAATATTTCGGTGACGGCTTGGAGCCGGATGTCCGCAAGGCCGTGGAAGAGGCGATTGAGGTGTTTCGCGGGCTGGGGGTTGAAACCATCCCCATTGAGCTGCCCCACACCCAACACGCCATCCCCACCTATTATATCATTGCCCCGGCGGAAGCCTCTTCCAACCTGGCCCGCTACGATGGTGTTCGCTACGGCCACCGCTGCGACGACCCCAAGGATCTCAGGGATCTCTATTTCCGAACCCGGGCCGAAGGGTTTGGTGAGGAGGTCAAACGGCGCATCATGCTGGGTACCTATGTGCTCTCATCGGGCTACTATGACGCCTACTACCGCAAAGCCCAACGGGTGCGCCGCCTGATCGCCGGGGATTTTACCGCTGCCTTCAAAAAAGTGGACTGGATCCTCACCCCCACCACCCCGGGAACAGCTTTCAAGCTGGGGGAAAAAACCCAGGATCCCGTGCAGATGTATCTGTCGGATATTTTTACCATCAACGTCAATCTGGCGGGATTGCCGGGACTTTCCATCCCCTGCGGCCTGGATCGGCAAGGTCTGCCCATCGGGGTGCAGCTGATCGGCCAGGTTTTGGACGAAGGGGGGCTTCTGACAGCGGCCCACGCCTTCCAAAAAGCCACCGATTTTCACCTGAAACGTCCAACCCCTCTGAGCGCCCCATGAGCACGCTTCCAAAAGCATCCCATGAACGCGCCTCAACATTGACAGGTGGTTGCACGATGAACGATTCCCAACAAAAAATGGTCCCTGGACGATGATTGATTCCCGATATGAGATGGTCATTGGACTGGAAGTCCACGTCCAAATGCAGACCCGTTCGAAAATTTTTTGCGGCTGCTCCACCCAGTTCGGCCAAGGGGCCAACACCCAGATCTGCCCGGTCTGCTCGGGCTTTCCCGGAGTGCTGCCGGTGCTCAACCAGGAAGCCGTGCAGATGGCCATCAAGACCGGCATCGCCATCCACGGCCAAGTGCGCCCGGTGAGCGAATTTTCCCGGAAAAACTATTTTTATCCGGATCTGCCCGCAGGCTATCAAATCACCCAGTTTGAGCTGCCCATCGTCGAACATGGCCACCTGGATCTACACACCGAATCCCGGGGCGCCAAACGGATCGGCATCACCCGCATCCATATGGAAGTGGATGCGGGAAAATCCCTCCATGAAGGCATCGTCGGCGGCTCCTGGGTGGATCTCAACCGTACCGGCACGCCACTCATGGAGATCGTCTCCGAGCCGGACATGCGCTCTTCGGCAGAGGCGGGGGAATATCTGAAAAAGCTTCGGGCCATCGTCCGTTATCTGGGGGTGAGCGACGGCAATATGGAGCAGGGCTCCTTCCGCTGTGATGCCAACGTTTCCGTCCGCCTGAAGGGGGCGGAAAAGTTTGGCACCCGCTGTGAGCTTAAAAACATGAACTCCATCCGCAACGTCATGCGGGCTATCGAATATGAAGCCGAACGCCACATCGATGTCATTGAATCCGGCGGCCACATCGTTCAGCAAACCCGGCTCTGGGACGCCAACGCCAACCTCAGCCGCCCCATGCGAGGCAAGGAAGAGGCTCACGACTATCGCTATTTTCCCGAACCGGATCTGCCCCCCCTGCACCTGACCGAAGAGCGCATCGAGACCATTGCCAGCTCGATGCCAGAGCTTCCAGAGACCAAAAAAGAGCGCTTTATCGAGGAGTATGCCCTCTCCGACTATGACGCCGAGGTACTCACCAACAGCCTGGAGCTGGCGGATTATTTTGAAGCTGTGGCCAGGACTGTGGCGGAAAAAGGCCAGGCCGACCCCAAGGCCGCCGCCAACTGGGTTACGGTGGAACTATTGGGAGTGCTGAACAAAGAGGGCCTGGAGATCACCCAATCTCCGGTGCCAGCTGCGCATCTGGGCAAGCTCATCTATCTCATCCAAAACAACACCATCTCCGGCAAGATCGCCAAACAGGTGTTTGCCACCCTGTTCGAAACCGGCAAGGATCCCGAAATCATCGTCTCAGAAAAGGGGCTCAAACAGGTCACCGACTCCTCAGCCATTGAAGAGGAGGTGGAAAAGGTGCTGGCAGCCAACGCCAAAGAGGTGGAGCTATATCGGGGGGGCAAGACCAAGCTCATCGGCTTTTTCGTAGGCCAGGTGATGAAGGCCACCCGGGGCAAGGCCAACCCCGGCTTGGTGAATTCAATCCTCAGGCAGAAGCTTGGCTGATGGCTACCCGCCCCAGGGCTACGATGGCTGCCGGCTTGTTGCTGGCAGCGCTGATTGGTGGTTTTCTCTATGTCGCGAGAACTGTGGATCTCTCGGAACATCGCGGGCGGATCATCCAGATTTTGGAGGCGGTGACCAGCCATAAGATCTCTCTAAAATCGGTCCAGTGGGCTCCGACGGGGGGGCTTACCACTCTGGAGCTGACTGAATTTGAAGTCCACGCCCTGGATCCTTCAGAACCGCCGGTTTTGCAGGTAAATCAAGCTTTTCTCGGCATCAGCCCCACCACCTTTTTCCACAAAAAACTAAAAATCTCCTCCATCACCCTGGTGGCGCCCCAAATCAATATCGTCAAACGGGGGGGAACCAAGCTCATCAAACGGGCCCAGGAAACAGCAGAACTGAGCAATCTCAAGATGAACCGGGAGCTTGGCTTGGGATTGACCGATCTGGCTGTGGGTGGGGTGACCATCCGGGACGGCATCCTGACCATTATCGACTGGGAGCACCCCGACGGTCAGACCCTCATTTTTGATCACCTGACCATGCGGGTTCACGATCTTTCTCCCCACGGGGCCTCCCCCCTCACCGCCTCGGCCCGTTTTCAATCGGTTCCCTTTACGGTCAACGGCCAGGTCGGCCCGCTGCCCAAATCACTGGATCCCAAGGAAATGCCGGTGATGTTGAGCCTGGAGGCCAAATCCCTGGGGCTTTCCCATCTTTCCGACACCATCCCGAATATCCCCATGGACCCCCGGGCGGCCCGGAGCTATTTTTCAACGATGTTTCACGGCTCCCTGACGGAGGGATTGCAAACCAGCTCCTGGCTGGAGCTGGACCGCTTGGTTTTAACGCCGTCAGAAATCCCACCCGATCAGGCGCACTCCAACGAACCGATCCCCTTGGATATCGCGGTGCGGCAAAAATCGCTCCTGAAGTTGAAGGATGCGGTGCCGACCCTGGAGATCCAGGAGCTGTTTGTCTATCTGGATGGATCCCCCCTCCTGGACGTCAAGGGACAGATGGGTTGGGATCAGACCCGGCAGCTCGATCTGACCCTGGTCACCTTGGATTCGGTGGGCTTTGACCGTTTTCCCCTGCCCTACAGCTTTCCCCTTTCGGGCAACAGCCCGGACGGCATGGCCCACATCAAGGGGGAGTGGCCCCAGAGTGTGGTAGTGGATGCCAACCTGGATTTGACCCGCCCGGCCATCGCCTGGCCCGTCTCAGCCACCGGCCCCTCCCCGATCCAAAAGAAAGCCGGAATTCCCCTTTCAGCCCAAGCCAAATTCGGCATTTCCCATGGCAGCATCACCCTTTACGAAACCGCCTTCACCCGCCCCAGCGTTCCTGACAACCGTCTTGAATTGGCGGGTCCGCTCTGGCCTGTGGCCAATTTTGACGCCAGCGGCAAATGGGATCTGGCGCTCTTGGCCGACTATTTCCCCGTCGCCATCCCCTGGGATGTGGAGGGCTTGACCCAGGTGGCGGTGCGCATCGAAGGAGGACAGGGGCAGCCCCTCTTGGCTTCAGGAAAATTAACAGCCAAACGCCATCGTTTTGGTCCCCTCACCCTGCAACAGGTCACTCTCCCCTTCAGACTGGAAAAGGATCGCCTGCACCTGCGGCAGGTCCAGGCTGAAATGGGTGGCGGATTGCTGGAAGCAACCATCGTGGTGGATCAACTGGAAAGCGACCCGGTTTACAACGCCCTTGTCGCTCTCTCGGGCACCTCTCTGGAACGCTTGGCACTCTTCCCCTTCCAGGATCGTTTTAAATTGGAGGGGCTGCTCTTTGGTCAGGGCAGCGTGATGGGGGCATTGGACCGGGAGCTGATTCCAACACGACCTTTTTCCGGTCAGGCCAGCCTCAGGCTGGAGCCGGGTCGAGCGGAAGGATTGGATGGAGCGGTCTTTTTGAGCCCCATATTGGATGGCACTTCTCTGTCATCAAAGAAAAAAAGCTTTTTCTGGAATCGTTTAGAGACCGATCTGATATTTCAAAACGATCACCTCACCTTCCAGGATCTCACCATCGATGCCGGTGGGTTACATATTCGGGGTGAGGGGGGCAAACGCGAGGCAGACAAAAAGAAAAAAAATGATCAGGACCACTACTGGTTTCAGCTGATGGTAGAGCCGGAATGGCTGGCCACCCCCCCTTCCCCCATCGAAGTGGAAGGCCCCCTGGAAAAACTCATCATGCGCACCATCGCTGTCTCTCCCGAACCCTGAGTTATTTCTCCCCTCTTCCCCTGTTTATAGTCAATCCAAACCAAAATCGGACAGAATCCTCCAAGAGCCAAAGACAAGGCCAAGACCTTGAGGGCTCCGCCCTCAAACTCCTCGGGGGGGAAAAGACAAGGTCAACGGCCTAAAACCTTGGGCTCTGCCCAAACCCGCCAAAGGGTCCAGACCCTTTGGAATCCCGACAAAATCACGTTGTGATTTTGTCATGTGTCTGATTTTGGTTTGGTATGTCTATATTTTTCAACGAAGAAGTTTTTTAATCACATCCGGGCGGTTGTAGGTTTTGCCAAAGCTTGAGGAGGGGTGAAAATAGGCGGCTCTCCCCCGGCCCCGATTGACATGCCAGCCGATCAGCTCCTCAGCCCCGGGGGAGGCGGCGAAATATTTTTGGGGAGTCCAAACCACCCAGCGTTTTTTATCGTAGTGGGGGAAAAAAGCCAGCAGCTCCTTTTGATGACCGATCCGAAACCAACGGATGGTGCCATCCCCAAAAGCCGCTACCGCCAGCTTGCCATCTTGGCTGAGGTTGACCCCCCAGGTGGGGCCAGGGGCGGCATATTTCCACATTTCCCGGCCATTGCGGGCATATAGACGCAGGTAAAAAGAGCTGCCCAGCAGAAAAAAGCGGCCATTGGGAGCGATGGCAACAGAGTGCACCACCTCGTTGCGCTTCAACTCCAACTCCCGACCATTGACGTGAACCACCTTGCCCTTATCCAGCCCCTTGATCTCAACCTTCGGATGTTGGGTCAAAGGCGCCAGCCAGCCCTTCTGGCCCTTGGCTTGGTTCTTCTGATTTCCAGACAACCCGCTGGCCTTTGTCTCGCCCCCACCCCCGCCCTTGCCCTGTTGCAGCTGAAGATGGCGTACCGAAAAATGGGCCGGGCTCCCACCCCCCGGGTCATAGCCAAACTGAACCTGGGTCGCATCAGGAGAGATCAGCAAACGCTGACCGATTCTCTGAAAAGCCGCCGTCGCCCGGCCATTATGGAAAACAGGAAACCCTTGGGCATCAAGAAGCCCCACCGCCGGATCAGCCGAAGCGTAGGCCACCCTACCGTTGGGCAGAGCCAAAATGTGGGTGATGGTGGACTTGGAAGCTGGAAAGTCCACGAAGGCCCCCACCCCCCGCTCACTCCAACGCCGCACCGCTCGCATTCCCTTGGACCAGTGGCTCCCCGCCGCCAAAATGGAACGGCCATCCCGGGACCACGCCACCGCCCGCAGGTTTCGGGTGACCCCCGTGGTGTCCGGCACCTGTAAGGCCTTCAAATCCTTACCGGAAAAAACCATTATTCGGGCCAAATTGCGAAACCCCACCAAAATCCGCCGACCATCCGGAGAAAACTGGGCTGAATAGGGCTTGCCCTTGCCCAAATCTTTTTTGGCACTCAGGCGATAGCTCGCATCATAGAGGCGTAGAAAACCATCCTCACTGGCGGTCACCAGGCGGCCCGAAGGATCAAAATCGACCCAGTTGACATAATCCCCATAGCTCTTGTCCCGAGCCAGCAAGGCCCCATCCGCTGCCCGATAAACCCGAAGCTCACTCTCCTTGGCTGTCACCGCTGCCAGATAGTTGCCACTCCTGGAAAAAGCCAGATGGCTCACCACCCCCGGCAGATTGGGAATGCGCCGGGTGATCTCACCGCTTTTAAAATCAAACAGATAAATGGATATTTTTTGTTCCCACGCCCAACCGGTCAACCCTCCCACAGCCACCTTTGCGCCATCCGGGGAGACCGCCACCGCAAAGAGCTTGCCCTCCGCCCCCTGACCGATAGGCACCCGCAACACCTTGAGCAGCCGTCCATCCCTGAGAGACCAAATCCGCAGGGTTTTATCCCCCCCCACCGAGGCCAGATAACGCCCGCGATAATCGGTGGCGATGCGCCAGACAATACCCGCATGCATCTCCCCTTCAATGCGGGGCATGGGCGATTTGGCCACCTGGCCATACTCTCCCCAAGCCGCTTGGAAAGGGAGCAGGCAGAGCAGAGCAAAGGCCAAAAACCGGAATCCGCGAGGCATATCGACCTGGCTGATAAAAAAACGGGGTTGGATTATAGAAAGGATTTTTCTGGAAAATGGTGCCATGGACCGACTCCGGATGGTTGCCATGGTAGGCCTGACAAAAGGCCCGGGGGGAGTGGCTGACGGCTACCTGCCATCTTTTCAGAACCACCCTGTTTCAGCCCCTTGCAGCCTCATTATTCATCAGGCTGACCGAGCTTCCACAAGCGGGCTCATTTTTTTTTCAATCATCCCATCAGCCCAGTCATAGACAGAGCCAGGGAGATAAAAAAAGCCGAAAACAAACCAGCCTTCCAAGACACAAATCAGGAAGGGTGGGACTTTTGGGCGTCGGCGTTTTCAGGTGCTTCATTAAAAAATCCGAGCTTATGCATCAGGAGATAGATTTCCCGACTGATCCAGGCATCGGTTGCGGCATAGGTGATCTGGTAATCCTTGAGATCCCAACGTGCCCAGTTGGAACATTGGGCTCTTTTGGAGATGCGAATGCTGAAAAAGCGGGCAGCCATATTGCGCAGGCCGGTTTTATTCAGTCCCCGCTCCCGGGCCGTCTCACCGATATCCACAAAAGCGCTGTGTTCAAACGCAAAAACATCTTGCAGATCCCGGGTATCCCCATCCAACCCCACCCCTACCTTGAGTATTTCAGAGGACTCGAAAAGCTGAATCAGCTGACTGTAATCCTTCATTCGGTTCAGCTGAAACAGATAGACCGCCTCAGAGGTGGCCAACTGTATGAGGGAAGGCTTATGGGTGACCCCTTTTTTAAAAACCGGTTTGGTCTCGGTATCAAATCCCAGGACTTTTTCCCGCCACAAGGCAGGCGCCACCGCAGCCATCTGCTCCGATGACTGCACCAAATGCACCGCCCCTTCCCATCGCCTGACCGGCAGCCGATTGATCTCTTCTTTGGAAATATCGCAGGCAAATTTCGGTGGCAGGCCCATTTCGGCCATAACAGTCCCCTTCTTGGGACTTACGGGTTGGGGATGGTTCATGGGAAGTTCAACACCCTTCGTTTGATGCGGTCATGATCTCATTGAAGATGGATTCATACCGACAACATCCTATTCAAAAAGCCGTTTACCCTCTTTCAGCATCCGGGTCAACTCATCCACCGGCACCGGGGCGCTAAACAGGAACCCTTGCATCTCGTTACAATCCAGATCCCGAAGAATCGTCAGCTGGGCCTCGGTCTCCAAACCTTCCACAATCACGTTTTGACCCAGACCATGGGCCATGGCGATAATGGCTCGAACAATGGCTGCATCCCCGGGATTATCCTGGATGAAGCGCACGAATGAGCGATCTATCTTGAGGGTTTTGAAAGGAAACTGACGCAGTTGGCTCAAGGAGGAGTAGCCCGTGCCGAAATCATCGATGGAGAGCTTGACCCCCAAATCGCTGATCCGATTGAGCATGGTGACCGCCTTTTGCACATCCTCCATAATGGCGCTCTCGGTGATTTCCAGATCCAGGCACTCCGGCGGAATGCCTGTCTCCTCCAAAACCTTGGAGACGACCTGGGCCAGATCCTGCCGCTGAAACTGAACCGCAGAAAGGTTGACCCCAATCCGCAAAGAGGGCAGATCCATGGCCAACCATTTGGCCAACTGCTGACAGGCGCTACGCAACACCCATTCGCCGATGGGCACAATCAGGCCGCTCTCT
This sequence comes from Magnetococcales bacterium, assembly GCA_015232395.1. Classification (NCBI taxonomy): domain Bacteria; kingdom Pseudomonadati; phylum Pseudomonadota; class Magnetococcia; order Magnetococcales; species Magnetococcales bacterium. Next base: position 17,129 of record JADFZT010000038.1, read on the forward strand.
TCAGCCACCGGAATAAAGTCGGCCGGAGAGATCATCCCCCGCCCCGGATGCTGCCAGCGAATCAAAGCTTCGGCTCCAATCACCCGACCATTCACCAGATCCACCTGGGGCTGGTAATAGATCCGAAGCTCATCCCGCTCCAGAGCGTGACGGAGATTGTTTTCCAGGGCAAAACGGCGACGGGCCGTTTCGGTCATTTCGGCAGAAAAAAATTGATAGCTGTTGCGCCCCTTACGCCGGGCATGGGCCAGAGCGGTATCGGCATTTTTCATCAACACCCGGGCTGAATCCCCATCCTGGGGAAAGAGGGTGATACCCATGGCGGCGGAAACCTCTACCTCTTCGTCATCCATCACCACCGGAATACCCATGGATTCGTAAATTTTGCGCGCCACCACCCCGGCATTGCGCACCGCTCCCTCAGCATCGTCGATATCGGAGAGTAGCAAAGCAAATTCGTCGGAGCCGATGCGTGCCACACTGTCACTGGTGCGCAGGGTTTTGGAAAGTCTCCGGGAGACCTCTTTGAGCACATGATCCCCCATCCGCCGTCCCAGGGTGTCGTTGACCATGGAAAAACGGTCCAGATCCAAAAACAGCACCCCGACACAGTTGCCATGGCGTCGGGATTGGGAGATGGATTGTTGCAGGCGATCTTCAAAAAGCATTCGGTTGGGCAGTCCCGTCAGAGGATCCTGGGAAGAATCCTCCGACTGAAGCAGACCGGATTCGCTACGAATGGTTCCAGTCAACTGCCCCAGATAAAACTGCACCGGACCAGCGGGAGGCAGCACGGCATTGACTCGCAGAAAAGCTTCGATCACGAGCCCGTTTTTATTCAGCAGCGCCACACTTCCCTGCCAAAAACCGTCCTGCCACAGGGTTTCGACAATCTCATCGACGGCCTCCATTCCTTCGGACTCAGGCACGTAGCGCCGAATATTTTTACCCCGGAGATCGTGGGCGGCATAACCTGTCAGCCGGGAAAAGGCTTGGTTGACCTGACGGATATTGCCTCTGCGATCCATCAAAAAGACCCCCTCCATGGAATTTTCCAGGAGGACTTTCAGAATATTTGCAAAATTTTCCGGACCGCGTTCCAGCATCCTTTGGGCTTGTTTGCTCAGTTGGTTCATTATCCCTTGGACCATCATTTGCCAAAAATGACGCCTTCCCTATCTGGTGGCGTCCTGTTCTCGACCTGCAATCACCCGCTGCAAAGCGGCAATCCGCTGGGCAAGGGGGGGATGAGAGTAGTGCAGGATAACGTAAAAAGGGTGCGGAGTCAGATTGGAAAGATGACTTCCCGACAATTTTTTCAAGGATTTGACCAATTGGGAGGGATCATCCAAGCTCCGGGCGGCAAATCGGTCCGCTTCATATTCAAATTTGCGCGTCATCCACTTCATCGCCGGAGTCACTATCAACTCTACCGGAGTAAAGAGCAGGGAAAAAAACACCAACCCCCCATAAACCGATGGCTGCTCCAAGCCCAAGGCCATCAACCAGCCAGACTCCGAAAGAAAAAGGGACATCAGATAAAACATCCCCCCCAGATGGAGGATCGAAAGAAGCGTGCCCTTGGGAATGTGCCCCATTTTATAGTGACCCACCTCATGGGCCAAAATGGCGACCAGCTCCTCCACGCCATGGTTGGCGATCAAGGTGTCGAACAGGGCGATGCGTTTTTGCTTGCCAAAACCGACGAAAAAGGCGTTCCCCTTGCCGGAACGCCGGGAGCCATCCACCTCGAAGAGATTGCTCAGGGGAAAACGCACCCTCTTGGCATAGGCGATGATCGCCTCACGCAGCTCGCCCTCCGGCAGCGGGGTAAAACGATTAAAAAGGGGCAGCAGCCAGGTCGGGGCGATATATTGCACAAAAACCATAAATAACCCGGCGGCCCCCCAACAATAAAGCCAAGCCCACGGACCGCTCTTTTCGAAAAACAGCAGTATGACGGCCAGCAACGGCCCCCCCAAAACCAGAGCCAACAGCCACCCCTTGAGCCAATCCCCGACAAAGGTGGCGGGGGTGGTCTTATTGAATCCAAATCGCCCCTCAATGACAAAAGTCCCATAGAGATCAAAAGGCAGCCCCAGCAACTGCATAAGCAACATCAACCCACCGATATAGGCGGTCCCCGTCGCCACCAGCCCCCAGCCAAACCCCCGCACCAGTTGATCCAAAAGATTAAACCCACCGGCAAACCAAAAGAGAAGAACAGCGATGAGAGAGAGGGTTGACTGCCAGATCTCCAATTGGGTTTTAGCTCGGGTATAGGCGCAGCTTCGTTGCCGCTGATCCTTATCCTCCAGATCGGCAATCTCCGGAGCCGGGGGCTGTTTCAATGCCGAAAGATTGAGCAGATTGGCCACCAACTCCAATAGATAGGCCAACACCAGGATCGTGGGAATGAGCCAGGAAGCAGCGTTCATAAGCCCTCATTTCCCCTCATGGGGCGCCTTCCCTCATCCAAAACAAGGGGAGAAAAATCAACCAGATGGAATGACTAAAAGAGATGGAGACCGATACAACGACCCGTTTGAAAAAAAAGAGCTGGCCGGGAGGGAAGAAGCAAAAAGGGGGGAAAAAAAATCGGAGAGCCCAAGCCCGCCGGCTTGAGAAAAACTCAAACACCGGCGTTTTTCTTGCGGAATATGGAAAATTTACGATGCCGCCGCTGGATGGTGTGGTCATCCTCACGGGCCTTACCTTTCGGTTCGTCTGCATTTTTGAGGCCGGGGTCGGCCAAAATGACCCGGTTTTTACCCTCTTCCTTACTGCGTATGAGGGCCTTGTAGGCAGCCTGCCCCAGTTTGGAGGCTTTGAGATGCTCGGGAAAGATGGCAATACCGCAACCAAAAGTGGCTTTAAAGCGAGCCTCTCCCTCCCCGTGGCTGTAGGCGGCAAAGGCGCGGCGGACATTTTCCATCACCCGGGAGGCAGCCGTGCCATCGGCCTCATAAAGCAGCACCCCAAAGCGATCATCCCCATAACGGGCGATCACGTCGCTGCGACGCAAATGCTCCCGAAGAATATCACCCAATACCTGAAGAATCCCCTCTCCAGCACTCTCGCCATATTTTTCCTTGGTGGCCTTGTAGTCGTCCACATCGATGATGGCAAACGCCAGGGATTGATAGAGCTGGGTCGCCCGGCTTACTTCGCTCTCCAACATCATGGCCAAGTCGATATAGCTGGCAAAACCGGTAAATTGGCAGGGTTCCCCCATATCGTGGAGACCCCGCATGATTTCGTGGTCTTGATCGTAGATGCGCTGGGCCATCTTGCGGATGATGCCAAAGGCCAGGGAGGGATCCTGGTGAAGCTTGGCGACAAAGGTCTTTTCGTCCAGCTTCAAAATCCGGGCATCTTTGGTGGCCCGGGCTGTGGCAAAGCGATTTTTTCCGGCAAAAAGGGAAACCTCACCAAAAATATCCCCTTTTTTCAGGGTGATAAAGGTGTGGTTGGTCTCAGCGGACTCCAAAAAGATTTCCACCCGCCCCTTTTGGATCACATACATGCAGTTGGCTGTATCCCCCTGACGAAATATTTTTTCGCCCTTTTTATACAGCTTGCCCAACTCTCTTTTGGCCGCCATTTAACCAGACCCTCAAAAACGATGATGCCGTGGCTGTAAGTAGAGCGGCCCACTCCCACTCCCCCGCCCACTCCCTCGATGTCCAGGCTCCCTCAAAAAAACACCCACGCCCAAACAAAGGCTTTACAGCCACCCGTCGTAACCGGATCAGAAAAATCCGCAGGTAGAAGTATTTATCCATAGCCCCCAAATCGACAATCCCTCCGCGCTACTCTGGCAGGAGAGTCCCACTGCCGTGATTTTGGCGCACGGCGACTGGGCTTGGGGGAGAGTCACCCGCCCTCGATCCATAGCCCAAATACCAGGAAGCACACATTCACACCGGCAAAAAAACAAGGGAGCCTTTGTGAAATGCAGCTTTTCCATCCCAGGCAGTGCAGCCAAAGCAGACTTGGGCTTATACCGGATTAGAGGGCGTTGCCGTCCCGCTCACCGGTGCGGATACGAATAACGCTCTCCACATTGGTGATAAAAATTTTGCCGTCACCGATACGCCCGGTACGGGCAGCGGTTTCGATGGTTTCAGCCGCCCGGTCCACCATGTCGTCAGGCAGCACCACCTCTACCTTGAGCTTTGGCAAAAAATCCACAACATATTCAGCTCCCCGATAGAGTTCGGTATGACCCTTTTGTCGGCCAAAGCCCCGCACTTCGGAGACCGTGATGCCCTGAATGCCCATCTCGGAGAGGGCCTCTTTGACATCATCGAGTTTGAACGGTTTGATGATTGCCTCAATCTTCTTCATCGTTGTGGATTCTCCAGTGGTATTGCCGTTTTTTTCCGCTCAGTCCAATTTCAAACCGCATCTCATAAAAATTCAAGCCAATGCGGTTTCGACCTGATCGTTATGTGTTTCTATTCCTAAACACCCCATTCGGGCCTTAACTGTATAGCCTTAACCGTGGTCAACCTGGGAGAGACTTTGGGCTGGGGAGGCGCCATCCTTGAATAGCTTATAGATCACCGCCTCTACCATGGCATCGTAGGAGGCTGCGATGATGTGGTCCGAAACCCCCACCGTTCCCCAGATCCGATTTTGATCCCGCCACTCGATCTGAACCCGTACCGTAGCCCCAGTCCCGCCACCATTCAAGATGCGCACCTTATAATCCACCAACTCCATGTCGTTGATGGTGGGATAGGTGCGCTCCAAGGCTTTACTCAAAGCGCCATGGAGGGCATCCACCGGCCCCGCTCCCTCGTCGATCAGATGTACCTGCTTCCCAGCCACCTCCACCTTGACCGCCGCCTCGGCCCCAAACCAGCGTTCGCCATCGTCCCGAACCCGGCGCTCATCAATCACCCGGAACCCCTTGAGGCTGAAATAATCAGGCATCTCACCCAAAGCCCGGCGGGCACGGATTTCAAAGGAGGCTTCCGCACCGTCGAACTGATACCCCCGATGCTCCAGGGTCTTGATCTCCTCCAAAAGCTTTTTGACCCGGGGATCCTTGGCGCTCACTTCCTGAAGGCCAAACTCCTGAAGCTTATAAAAAAGATTGCTGCGCCCAGCCTGCTCCGAAACCAAAATCCGCCGCTGATTGCCAACAGATTCGGGATCAATATGCTCATAGGTGATGGGATCCTTGAGCACGGCGGAGACGTGAATTCCCCCCTTGTGGGCAAAGGCGGAAAGCCCTACGAAGGGCTGATTTTTTCGAGGCTGGCGATTGGAAATTTCGTTTAAAAATCCGCTCACCGCTTTCAGCTGCCCCACCTGATCCCCGGTGAGGGTGGTGGGTCGCTTCATTTTGATGGCCAAGTTGGCGATGACGGCGGTGAGATCCGCATTACCGCAACGCTCGCCAATGCCATTGATGGTGCCTTGAACGTGCAGCGCCCCCGCTTCCACCGCTGCCAGAGTGTTGGCGACGGCGAGTGCGGTATCGTTATGGCAGTGAATACCGATACTCCCCCCTCTGGCTACCGCAAGGGCGGTGATTTCGGCCACCTCCGATACCATGGAGCCGCCGTTGGTATCACACAAAATCAGGGCATCCGCCCCCGCCTCCCGGGCGCTATCCAATACTTTAAGGGCATAGGGGGCGTTGGCCTTGTAGCCGTCGAAAAAATGCTCGGCATCAAAAAAGACCGTCTCTACCCGGGATTTTAAAAAGGCGATGGAGTCAAAGATGAGTTCCAGATTTTCTTCAAGAGAGATACCCAAAGCCCGGGTAGCGTGGAGATCCCAACTTTTGCCAAAAATGGTGATGGCTTGGGTTTGGGCTCTCAGGAGACCAGCCAGAACGACATCTGCTTCGGCCTTGACCCCGGCGCGGCGGGTAGAGCCAAAAGCCACCAGACGGCTTTTGTTCAGGGTCAAACCCCGAGCTTTCTGAAAAAACGCCTCATCCTTGGGGTTGGCCCCGGGCCACCCCCCTTCGATAAAATCCACCCCCAAACCGTCCAACTTTTGGGCAATACGGAGCTTATCTTCGACAGAAAAGAGGATATCCTCACCCTGAGACCCATCCCGAAGGGTGGTGTCATAGAGGGTGATGGGGTGAGCGCTCTGGGTCATGGGCTTTTTGAAGACCAATGGCGACTGACGACCTGAGGGGAATTCCGCCTCAGGTGTCCCAAGAGGCGAAAATGCGGTCAGCCCGCAATCCGGTCGCCGATCTCCTTATCCAACTGGAAGGCTTCGTGGAGGGCACGCACAGCCAGTTCGGTATATTTTTCGTTGATGACCACCGAAATTTTGATTTCCGAGGTAGAGATCATTTCGATGTTGATCCCCTCCTCAGCCAAGGCCGTGAACATCCTCCGGGCGACACCCGTGTGGGAACGCATGCCGACGCCGATGGCCGAAACCTTGGCAATATCAGAATTGCCCCGAACGTCCCGGGCTTTCATCTCGCGGATGGGCTCTGCCAACACTTCCAGGGCTTGGCGATAGTCCCCCTTGGGCACCGTAAAGGTGAGGTCGGTCTCTTTGCCGCTGGGAGCGATATTCTGGATAATCATGTCCACGTTGATGTTGGCATCCGCCAGGGCTCCGAAAAGCTGGGCGGAAACACCGGGCCGGTCAGGCACACCCAGGACAGTGATCTTGGCCTCGTCCTTGTTAAAGGCAATCGCGGAAACCTCAACTTTTTCCATTTCCTTGTCTTCCCCCGTAAGCAGGGTTCCACTTCCCTCTTCCATGGAGGAGAGAACCCGGAGCGGCACCGAATATTTTTTGGCCAGTTCAACCGAGCGGGTTTGCAGGACCTTGGCCCCCAGAGAGGCCATCTCCAACATTTCGTCGTAGGAGATGCGATCCAGCTTGCGGGCCTGTTTGACCATGCGTGGGTCGGTGGTATAAACCCCATCGACATCGGTATAGATGTCGCAACGATCCGCCTTGAGGGCAGCCGCCAGAGCTACCGCCGAGGTGTCGGAGCCGCCACGACCCAAAGTCGTGACGTGACCGGCATCGTTGACCCCTTGGAAGCCCGCCACCACCACGATACGTCCCGCCTCCAGATCTCCCTGGATGCGAAACTGCTCGATTTCGCGGATGCGGGCCTTGGCATGGGCGTCGTCGGTGCGAAACCGCACCTGCCACCCCAGGTAGGAGCGGGCTGGATGGCCCATGGATTCAATGGCAATGGCCAAAAGGCCGATGGAGACCTGCTCACCAGCCGCCACCACCACGTCATATTCCCGGGCAGACGGGGTTTCGGTCAAGCCATCTACCAGGCCTACCAGCCGATTGGTCTCCCCGGACATCGCTGAAACGGCCACCACAACCTGGTTGCCCGCTTCCTTTTCGGCAATTGCCCGGGCAGCCACGTTGCGAATCCGCTCCAGGGTGCCTACCGAGGTACCCCCGAATTTTTGTACGATCAGGCTCACGTCGTTTATTTTTGGTTTTGGTTTTTGAATTGGAGTTTTTTACGGCGGCGTTTTTTCTTCTTATTACGCTCCTGGATGAGATAGCCGATCAGGAAAAAGGCACCCACGAACATGAAGGCAACCATTACCCAGCCGACTGAAGTCTCCGACACCATGCTGGAGTAACCTTTGGAGGCATACTCAATGCGATTCATAGCCATGATAAGAGACTCCTCATCACCTGACTGAACGGAAACCTACAGCACAAAAGCCGCTTTGGATGCCTCCACCAGAGGGTGGACAACGGTCTCGAAAAGTGGCTCGGCGCGATCACCGCCAGAGATGCCCCGCACCCGCATGGCCCGCATCAGGGGGCTGCCAGGGGTACCGATCACCACCACCAGGCGGCCGGAAAGACCCAACTGCCCCACCGCCTTGCCAGGCATGGCAGAGAGCGCCCCGCAGTAGAGAATGGCATCGAAGGGGGCTTCGTCCGGCAAACCCTCCTCCGGATCCCCTACGTGCCATTGGACATCCTCACCACTGGCAAGTTCCTTGCCCTTATCCGCCAGGGCGGCATCGGCTTCCAAGGCGTATACCTTCACACCCATATTGGCAAGCAGGGCCACCTCATATCCCCGGCCAGCTCCCGCCACCAACACCCGATCCCCGGCTTTGATCTCCAGCGCCTCGATCATCCAAGCGGCTTGCAGGGGTTTCAGGAGTTTGCGCGAGCTTTCCTGGGAGAGGGGCAACGCCATATCAGAGTAGGCGAAATCCTGCTGTCCCACCGCCACGAACGCCTCCCGGGGTACCTCCATGAGGCTCCCCAGCAGGTTGGGATCGCGGACCCGGTTGGGGGCCAGCTGGGACTTGACCATATTGGTACGGGCCAGGTCGAAATCCATGCCTTTTTCCCTCTTTTATCTGGTAAAAGTTCTGCCTAATGACAATCCAGAAATCTCTTCTACCCCATCAACCGCTCAATTGCAACGCACCTTTTTGGGATTATACATACCACTTCCGCACTTTTGGCCCCGTTTGGAACCGACTTGCCATCAGAAACATCACCCCAAAGAGGGGTCCGGCTCCCCCCACATCCGCCGGGCTTCAAGAAGGCGATCCGGGGCCCCCATGTCGGCCCAGCACCCTTCCAGAGCCAAGCCAAAAAGTCGCCCAGCCCCAAGGGCCTGATCGTAGAGACGGTTGAGGGAAAAAGGTTCCAGGGGGAAAGCGGCGACCGCTTTGGGGTGCACGATCTGAACCCCGGAATAGGTGCGGCTGCCCGCTCCACCCGGGGTGCGTTTCAGGGTGCCCTGGTCATCCATCAGGGTAAAATCACCCCCATGATGGAAGGGGTTGGCCACCAGCCCCAGAAGCGCATCCATTTTTTCCGGGTCGAAACGATCCAACAGGCCACGAAGATCGAGATCCCACATAATATCGCCGTTAACCGCCAGAAAGGGCTCCTCACCCAATAGAGGCAGCGCCTGACGCACCCCGCCGCCGGTATTCATCAACCCCTCTTCCCGACTCCAGATGATCTCCACCCCCCAGGTAGAACCATCTCCCACCTGATCCATCAGTTTATCCGCCAGGTGATGGGCATTGATCACCACCTGCCGAAAACCCAAAACCGCCAGACGCTCCAGGGTGTGGGCAATCACCGCTTTTCCCGCCACCGGCACCAGAGGCTTGGGGGTGTGATCGGTCAAGGGTTGCAGCCGCTCTCCCCGTCCAGCTGCCAAAATCATCGCCTTCATCGCGCCTCACACCTCCCCTTCCATGGGTTTCATACACTTCCCAAACTATAATCATCCCAAACTATAATCAGGCCGCCTCCAAAGGGGCGTAGCGATCCAGGAGATGCCCCAGATCGGAAAGCTCCGGGTAGCGCTCCAGGGTCTCTCGCACATAGCCCATGGTGCGGGGAATGTCGTTGAGATAGCCATGCTTGCCATCCCGCAACGATAGACGGCCAAAAATACCGATGGCTTTCATGTTTCGCTGGATCGCCATCCAGTCAAAATCCCGCTCAAACCGCTCCCAGGAGGGCTCATACCCCAGCCGCGCCCCGGCTCCGGCCAACCACTGGGTCATCACCCGACGGCGAAAATCGCCATCCCAGGCCACATAGCAGTCCCGCAGCAGGCTTGCCAGATCGTAGGTGACCGGACCCATCACGGCATCCTGAAAGTCGATCACCCCCACAGCGGCCGCGCCCCCCTCACCCCGCCACATGAGATTGCGACAGTGATAGTCCCGATGGACAAACACCTCAGGCTGGCTTAAGGCTTGATCCAACAGAAGCTGAAAAATCTCTTCGAATCGATCCCGGTCCGGGGAAGAGATAGGCGTTTTGCGGATCCCTTCCACATACCAGTCGGTAAAAAGAGCCAACTCCCGCCGCAACATGGGCCGATCATAGGTGCGGCGATGGGCAATGGAGCTGCTGTCGTTGGGGGTGGCCTGGATATCCAAAAGGGTGGTGACCGCTTCCTGGTAGAGCACGCCAGGATCAACCCCCTCGGCCAATGCCTTGAGATAGGTCACATCCCCCAAATCCTCCAGCAACAGGTGGCCATCTCCCAAACGTGCCTCATGGATCCGGGGAACCGGCACCCCATGAGTGGCCAAAAAACGGGCAATATCTACAAACGGGCTGGAATCCTCCTTATCCGGCGGGGCATCCATAAAGATAAACGGCCCCCGCTGGGAGTGAACCCGATAATAGCTGCGAAAAGAGGCATCTTCGCTGGCCCGAGCGACCTTAAAATCGGCCCCGAAAATCTCCCCCAAAAAGGCATTCGCTTCAGGTGTCAGGGCAACCTCTGCCCCACCAGAACTGGAACTCATCGACTCTCCTTGATCTACTAACCCACCGGTCTCTTGTTTCATGCCTGCCCTAAAAACCGCATCCCCTTCTCTAAAGATGAACCCCACGCACCTCTTCAAGAAAAGCGGCACTCACCTCACCCAAAGCCCGAAGGTGAATCTTCCGCTCTTCATCCCCCCCAGCCCCAAAATCGATCTCCACCACCAGACGATCTTCAGGCAGCCAGCCATCGGCCCGCTCCGGCCACTCCATCAACACCACTCCACCTCCCTCCAGATAGCTCTCAGCCCCCATCAGGGTGAGATCGTCCGGACCCTCCAGGCGATAGAGGTCAAAATGATAAACCGGCAGCCGCCCCCCTTCATAGGGGTTAACCAGGGTAAAGGTGGGGCTGGTAATATAGGGTTCATTGATACCGAGCCCCCGAATCACCCCCCGGGCAAAAGCGGTTTTACCCGCCCCCAATCCCCCATGGAGGGCAATCACACAGCCGGGACCAAGCCCACGGGCCAGGGCTCCCCCCCACCGTTCGGTCTCTTCTTCCGAACCACTTACCAGGGAAACCGGTGCTCTGTCACTCCCCATTCTCCACCACCATCGCTCGAATGATATCCCGCTTGCCGATAATCCCCACCAGGTCATCCCCTCGCATCACCGGCAGCAAAGGAAAATCTTCGTCCTGGATAATGGTGGCGATCTCTTCCATTTCGGTCTCCTCATCCACCATCACCACCTCCAGGGTCATGATTTCCGAGGCGGTGAGAGCCGCCATCTTGCGAAGATCCTCTTCATATTGACGCTCCCCGGCGATGGGAATCACCGCATCGAACAGGGTCACCAGAGTTGGCAGGTGGACCCTTTTGACCCGATCCACCAGATCCCCCTCGGTGACAATGCCCACCAGCTCTCCCCCATCCATCACCGGCACACCGCTGATCTTTTTTTCGGTCAACAGCTTCGCCAGGGCCTGAACCGACAGCTCCGGAGAGGCCGTTACCACCTCGCGGGTCATGATATCCTTGGCTTTCATTGTGCAATCTCCCTCTCGCCATGGCCAACACAGTAGCGTGTATGGTACGGTGCTTTGTCGATACTCTCAACTTTTCCAAATGAAATCATGCTGTTCAAAATTCTCATACCAGCCATCGTTATCGCCGCTGTCTATTTCCTGGGCAGAAACCACGCCCATGACCCCAAACGTCTGCAGGTTTTGCCTCCCGTTGTCACATCCGATCCGGAGTCTGGCAGCCTGGAAAAAAGCCGCGCTTTTCAACTGGCGGCATTTGGTTCAGCGGCGGCAGTGGTGCTGGTGACCGCCTGGCTTGTTTATGATGGCTGGCGGGAAGAGCGGCAGGTGGTGATTATCCGGGTGGTCAACACCCAAACCGGTATAGCCGCCAGCTATCGATCCCGGCAGGGGGATGTCCATCTGCGCACCTTCCTCACCCTGGATGGCCGCCGGGTCACCCTGGCAGATGTGGAACGCATGGAAGTGGCCCCAGCCCCAACGCCCTGACTTACTGCAAGCCCCCCGAATCACCCTCTTCCCTTAGACACCCTGAAAGGGGCTCTTGTTTCAAACAACCGCCTTCCAACCTGATGGTAACCCCAGATTTCACAGTGATCCCAGGCTGTGCCCCATCCAACCAGTCCCAGCAAACCCCATTCAACCTCGCCAAGCTTTGGCAAAATTCAATCTGGATTCGATAGTGGGGCATGTGCAACTGCCGGATTCAGGTTCAACCCTCTTCAGCCTTGGCACGGTTCAAATCCTCATAAAGCGCCTTGACCAACACCTCAGCCTCTCTCTCCAATCGGGGCCACAAGGTGTCGTCCTCCGGCGGCCGATGATGTATCGCTCCCCTCTCCAACTCCCGACAGAGCGCACCCAACCCCTCGCCACCCAAGGCCTCCGACGAACCTGTCAGCTGGTGGGAGATGATTTCCAGCTGCGGCCAATCCCTCGCAGCCATGGCGGTTGCCATTTTCTTCAAGCGCCCAGGCAGGCTCTCCAGAAACATCTCTATCACCGGGGCGATATCCTGGCCCAACTCCTGGCGCAACATCTCCAAAACCATCGGGTTGAAATGGCCGGCTGGGGGAGGTGAGGTGCGCTCGTCAAGGGAAGCCACCGATTCATCATGAACCTTTTCGGAGCTTTCGTTGGTGGTTTCCAACCCCGCAGAAGACCATTCAGCCCCCTCACGCTCTTCAGCCCCACCCACTCCCTCTTCAACCGCTTTGGATGCTGCCCCCTGCTGGCCAAACCCGTGGATCATCTCCAACAACCGTCCTCGACGAATCGGCTTAGTCAGATGCATGTCACACCCCGCCTCGACGGTCTTCCACTGATCCTCTTTCATGGCGTTGGCTGTGAGCGCCACGATGGGGGTAGGAGAGATGCCTTGGGCGGTTTCCCAGGCACGAATCCGGCGGGTGGCCTCATAACCATCCATAATCGGCATCTGCACATCCATCAACACCAGATCAAAGGATTGGGCCTGAAAAAAGCGTACCGCTTCATCGCCATTTTCCGCCATCTGGAGATGGTGGGGTGTTTTCCGCAAAAAAGCCGCCATCAAATCCCGATTGTCCTGGGCATCGTCGGCCAGCAAAATGAACAACCCCTTGCGCCTCTCCCGCTCCTGATGCCCACGCCGCACCTTCACTGAGGAAGGGATATCCAAAACAGCCTCATCCAGCCCGTCCGGTTCATCAGGCTCATGCCGCATCCGCCGCTCCACCTGGACCAGGCTTTCCACCCGGGGAAGTTTGGCGGTAAAGAGAAAACGGCTTCCCTGGCCTTCGACACTCTTCACCCCGATCTCCCCCCCCATGAGAGCCACCAACTGGGTACAGATCGCCAACCCCAGGCCGGATCCCCCAAAACGCCGACTGGTGGACTCCTCAGCCTGGGAAAAAGGGTGAAAGATTTCCGACAGACGTTCAGCTGCAATGCCCACACCCGTATCGCTGATCTGGAAACGCACCAGATCCTGATCCTCAGCTCCAGGCATCACCGTAAGCTCTATCCGGCCCTGATCGGTAAACTTGATGGCATTGCCCAATAGATTGAGCAGCACCTGACGCAGCCTCAGGGGATCCCCCCGGACCCAATCATGAACCCCCGGCTCAATGTGAAAATCGAGGGCCAGACCCTTGTCTCTGGCTTGAGTGAGGAGAATTTTTTCCGTTCCCAATATCAACTCAGCCAGATCAAACCCCACCTCTTCCATCTGCATCTGGCCCGCTTCGATCTTGGAAAGATCGAGAATATCGTTGATCAGGGCGAGAAGCCCCTCCCCTGCGTGGTGCAACACCTCCAGATAGTGGCCCTGCTCCTTGTTCAACCCGCTGTGGGCGAGCATCTCCCCCATCCCGAGAATCGCATTCATGGGAGTGCGGATATCGTGACTCATGGCTGCCAGAAAAGCGCTCTTGGCCTGGCTGGCCTTTTCAGCGGCCTCTTTGGCTTCCCGCAGTTGCGCCTCCAACTCCTTGCGGCGACAGATATCGACAAAAAAGCCCCGCAAGCCGGTGACCCCCTCCTCTCCCCGGACAATGGTCACCACATCCCGAACCCAAACGGTACGCCCATCCGCCGTGATCACCCGATATTCAAGATCGTGATCCTCACCCTGGGCTGTCGCCATCTGACAATAGGAGCTGGCCTCCTCCCGATCCTCCGGGTGAAGTCGATTTTCCCAATCATCCAACCCCTGCCACGATTCCGGGGGATAGCCCAGGAAGGCGGTTACCTGGGGCCCCATATAGATAAACCGCCCCTCTTTGAAGCTGAATTCCCAGGGGATGAATTTGGAGGTTTCCACCAACCGCCGATAGTGCTCCCGACTCTCCTTAAGCGCCTCCTCCCGAATGATACGCTTGGTAATCTCCTGCTTGACGGCGGCAAAATGGGTGATTATTCCGGTGTGGTCCCGCACCGGGGTGATGATGGTCTCTTCGTGATAAAGGGTGCCACATTTACGTTTATTGACCAACTCCCCCCGCCACACCTCCCCGGAAAGAATCGTTCTCCAAAGATGGGTAAAAAAAGCGGTTTCATGCTTGCCGGAATTCAATAATGCGGGGGTTTTACCCAGCACCTCTTCGGGGAGATAGCCGGAACATCGGGTAAAGGCGGGATTGACCCATTGGATGACTCCGTTTACATCGGTGATAATCACGGTGCTGGCGGTGGCATTGAGCACCGCCCCCCGCAATCTCAACTCCTTCTGGGTTTCCAATTCATCGGTGATATCAAAAAAGACACAGTGGGTCTGTTTAAAATGCTGTTGTGCATCCCGACTGACCGCACCTTCGAACGAGACTGTGCGCAGTTGACCATCCTTGCGCTCTATCTGAAATTCAGCGGCGTTGACGGATCCTTTCTCTTTGAAGCTGGGAAAGCACTGATTGAACAGAACTTTATCACTCTCCGGCAAAAAATCCCCAAACCAGCGATTATAAACCTCATGACGCTCATAGCCCAAGGTTCGCAGCCAAGCCTCATTCACCTCAATGATCCGGCCATCGGCATCCAGGGATTGATAGCTGATGGGAATCCCCTCATAGAGGGTACGAAATCGCTCCTCGCTGTCGACAAGGGCTTTTTGGGCCGCCTCTTTTTCCCGCACCACCCGCTCCAGGGGCTCTACGGCGGTCTTGCGCAACACCCACCAGAGCGCCCCTCCCAAAAGAGCCGTCAGCACCACCGAAATCCCCCCCAACTTCCAACCCATTTTGGCAGTCGCCTGGTTGATCCGGCTCATATCGTGCTTCACATCCAGCCGAAAAAGGGGATTATCCTCCAATGCAACGGTGGCTTGATGCACAAAAAGCTCAGAATCGAATGCGGGGCGGGAATAGTGACTGATGACAAAACCGTTGGGGAAGGTGACTTTGGCCTCAATAATATCCGAACGTTCTTCAGCCCAGCCAACAACCGCCTCTTCTATCACCACCAAATCCCGACGCACCACGGCATCCCGGATCATGAGACCCAGGAGTTGCATTTCCCGCTGTATGTGTTGATGAAAAGTTTTCCCCACCTCGATCCGGTGATCGGCGACAATGAGGGTGCTGTTGATGGCGAGAAAAATAATGAGCACCAGCAAAAAAGCTGGAAGCCCCGGATATCTGATCAGGAATGCCGGTTTTCTCATGGAATAATCCGCCCGCAACCCATCCCCACAATTTTACCGTGGATTCTCCGCATCCCCCAAATTCCCGGTTCCCAGACCAGGCCGAACATTGAACCGATTTCTGAAACTACATAACCACACTCCGCTCGCCAACGATGGCCTTGAGTTGATCCATGGGAGCCGGTTTTCGAAATACTGTCACCTTATCCGGCAACCCGCCTTGCCGTTGGATTTCTCGTTTATCCAAAGCGGAAACCACCACGATGCGGGTATCGGCCAGTTCAGGCTTTTCGTTCAGAATCCAGATCATGCGAAAACCGTCCATTCCCGGCATGACCAGATCACTGATGATGATGCCCGGCTGTTTGCGACCGATCTGAATCAAGGCATCAAAACCGTTGGAGGCTGTGACCAGGTCCACCTCGAAAGACCAGGTCTGTATCTGGGAGCGGTAGAGGGCCACCATGGCGGGGTCATCTTCCACCACCAACAGGGTGGGTGGGGCGGGGTGGGCCTGGGAGTCCGGCCCCTTGGCGAGGGCCACTTGCCGCTCGTGGAGCATTTTATCCAATGAACTCCGGGCAATGCGGCGGTGCCCCCCGGCGGTTTTCCAGGCACGCAAAATCCCTTTTTCGACCCATCCCTGCACGGTAGGCAGAGCGACCCCCAGAATTTTGGAAGCCTCCCGGGTGGTGAGGAAAGTCTCTTGATCGGTATTTTTGTCCATCCACTCGTCTCATGATGATAGAATTTACCTATGATATTATCAGATTTTTTACGATTTCCAACATTATTTTCATTTTCTTCATTTTTTTTGTTTTTATGTTTTTTACGCATAGAGACACGATGTTACCTTGGCTGATCTTGCAGCGGCGGCCATAAATTGGGATCATGCTGGCATGTCTCAAGAAACCACCCTCCCCTGGCAAGAGTGGCTGAGTGTCGCCGAATTGAACGACCGCATTCAGACTCTTCTGGAAGAGAGCTTCCCCTACGTCCGCGTCCGGGGGGAAATCTCTTCACCCAGAACCCCCTCCTCAGGCCACTGCTATTTCAGTCTGATCGACGGCAACTCCCGCTTGCGGGGGGTGATCTGGCGTACCACCCTTCGGCGACTGCCCGTCCCTCCCCGGGAAGGGGACGCCGTACTCATCACCGGTCGCATCACCTGCTATCCCCCCAGGGGGGAGTATCAACTGGTGGTGGAAGGGCTGAAGATTGATGGGGCTGGCAGAGAACGGGATCGGCTCATGGAACTCCACGACCGATTGCAGGCGGAGGGGCTTTTTGAGGCACAACGCAAGCGCCCGCTCCCCATGTTGCCTCAAACCATCGGGGTGGTGACCTCTTCCACTGGCGCTGCCATCCACGACATCACCCGGGTTCTCACCCGCCGTTTTCCCGGCTTCCAGTTGATTCTGGCCCATGCCCGGGTGCAGGGAAGCGAGGCACCGGCAGAAATTGTCCACGCCCTGGAAAGCCTGAATCGGGATGCACGGGCTGAGGTGATTATCTGTGGCCGTGGCGGGGGCTCTGCACAAGATCTGGCCTGCTTCAATGCTGAAATCGTCGCCCGGGCCATCGCCGCTTCCACCATTCCGGTGGTGAGCGCTGTGGGCCACGAAGTGGATCTCACCCTGGCGGACCTGGCAGCCGACGCCCGAGCCTCCACCCCCTCGGCAGCGGCTGAACTGATTATGCCCGAACGGAGTGTGCTCCTGGAGCGGCTCGCCACCCTGAAACAGCGTCTCATCCAGGCCGCAGGCCAACAACTCCACCAGCGACAGAGTGGACTCCAAGGCCTGAAAAAACGCCTGATCCACCCCCGACGCACCATCGAAAACACCCGAATGCGCCTGGATGAACACCACGAACGCCTGGTCCGCAAAATGCGCAGCCATCTCCAGTATAAAGGGGAGCGCCTCGAAGGGATGCGTCATCGGCTCCACCTCTGGGGACGCAGCCCGACATTTCAACCTCTGACAGCCCGCACCCAACTTCACCAGGAAAGGTTGAATACCAGCCTGGGCCACCTGCTCAACCACAAACGTACCCAGCTTGATCATTTGACCACCCGACTTCAGAATGCCTCCCCCAACGCCATTCTGGGGCGGGGATACGCCATTGTCCGGGATGAGGAGGGGCGGGTGATTGACCGAGCCGCTGCCACCACCCCTGGAGACACCCTTGCCATCACCCTCGCCGAAGGATCCGTCCAAGCCCGGGTGACCCACGTAACAGAGGCCCCATGAGACACTTTTCCCGCGCATCTTTTATCTCAACACTCTCCCTGCTGCTGGGGCTGTTTTCACTCTGGCTGCCCACTTCTGCCTCTGCCAAGGGGGTGGAGATGCATCTCTCAGGACCCCTGGAACCCGGTTCGGCCGCCCTGCTCCGCGTTAAAAATTTTCCCGCCAACTCCGTGATTCAGGCGACACTTGGCGGCATACTTTTTCCCATCACCGACGAAGGCGTGGGATTGGTCGCCGTCGACATGGAAGCCAAGCCCGGCCCTCTCACCTTGCGGGTCACGGTGGATCCACCCCAGGGAAGACGCACCACCCTGGAACAGACCATCCAGCTTCCCAGCCGTCAGTATAAGGAAGAACGCATCGATGGCCTGCCAGGCAAAAAGGTGGACCTTAACAAGCCCGATCTCACCCGGGCGGGCAAAGAGACCGCCGCGATCCGGGCCACCTATAAACGCCGGGGAGGCATGCCAGGTTATGGTGATGGTTTCGTCAAGCCCGTGGAGGGACGCCTCTCCGGGGTGTTCGGCAGCCGCCGCATTTTGAATGGCAAACCCCGCAAACCCCACTCCGGCATTGATATCGCCGCCCCCAAAGGCACCCCGGTGCGCTCCACTGCATCAGGCAAGGTGGCTTTGGTGGGGAACGACTATTTTTTTACCGGCAATACCGTCATCGTTGACCATGGCGACGGCGTCATTTCCCTCTATTCCCATATGGACTCCATCGCGGTGAGCGAAGGCATGTGGGTGGCCAAAGGCTCCACCATCGGCACTGTGGGCATGACCGGGCGCGCAACAGGCCCCCACCTCCACTTTGCCGTACTGGTGCGCAAAGCCCGGGTGGATCCCCTGCTCCTGCCGGGTATTCGGGAATAGTTCAACACCATCAACCCCCAAGGATTTCCTCCCACCAGGATTTTTTTTACCGGTGTGGCCACCCCCCGGGGAGAATTCATCACGGGCTTGCCCCCCTTGCCAGGCCTTTTTCCAAGGGAGCCAAAACGCTCTTTTGAGAGGGGTTTGCAACCGGGTGGTTTCTTTTTACCCCCACTCGGGATATGATGGGGGGTTCTTCATTCAAACCGACACGGCAGGAAGGGATGGCTTTTTTGGGTTGATCAATCCCCCCTATCCCGCCTTAATTTGTCTGTAAAAACACAAAACTCCGGAAAGCTCCATGCCGTCACGCGCGCCCAAGCCATCATTGGATTTTGAACAGGCCATCCACCGGCTGGAAGAGGTGGTGGAGCGCCTGGAACGGGGAGATCTGCCCCTGGAAGAGGGTTTGGCTGCCTTTGAAGAAGGGGTTGGATTGGCCCAGGCCTGCCAACAAAAACTCGAAGAGGCGGAAAAACGCATCGAAACCCTCGTGACCACCCCCCCTGGTCAAGCCAGTAACGGCACCTGATATCGTGAATCTCAGCCAATATCTCAGCGAACGGCGCTCTTTGGTGGAAAAAGCCCTGGATAGTCATGTGCCCAGTGTG
Organism: Magnetococcales bacterium; assembly: GCA_015232395.1. Lineage (NCBI taxonomy): Bacteria > Pseudomonadati > Pseudomonadota > Magnetococcia > Magnetococcales > Magnetococcales bacterium. The sequence goes on from JADFZT010000038.1 coordinate 36,271, forward strand.
AACAAACCGCCTGCCCGCCTCAACGCCGCCATTCGCCACAGCCTGATGGCCGGTGGCAAGCGCTTGCGCCCCATCCTGGTATTGGCCGCCTGCGAGGCGGTGGAGGGGCCTGTCGCCAATCTTCTCCCCTTTGCCTGTGCCCTGGAGTGCATCCACACCTACTCCCTGATCCACGACGATCTGCCCGCCATGGACGACGACGACCTGCGCCGAGGCAGGCCTACCTGTCACAAGGCGTTTGACGAAGCGACGGCGATTCTGGCCGGTGATGCCCTTTTGACCCTGGCCTTTGAGCTGGCTGCCTCCCCCATGAAGGATATCGACCCCGGCGATCAACTCACCATGATCGCCCAACTGGCCCGGGATGCCGGTATTTTTGGTATGGTGGGGGGACAAATGCTGGATATTGAGGCCGAAAACCGGGAAGTCACCCTGGTGGAGCTACAAAACGTCCACATCCACAAAACCGGCGCCCTCATTCGCGCGGCCTGCTTGGCCGGGGGAAAACTGGGGGGTGGCGACCGGGAGCAGGTTAAACGCCTGAAGCGATACGGCGAAGCGATAGGGCTGGCCTTTCAGGTGATGGACGACATCCTGGATGAAGTGGGTGACAGCGCCGTCATGGGCAAAAGCGCCGGATCCGACCGAGCCCGCTCCAAGGCGACCTATCCCCACCTTCTAGGTCTCCCCCAGGCCCGGGAGGAGGCACAGTTTTTGGTGGATGAAGCCCTCAGCCAATTACAGCCATTTTCTGCCGCCGCCGATCCTTTGCGCGAGCTGGCCCGTTTCATCGTTTCCCGAACCCATTAGATATTCCGCCATGGCCTCTCTGCTGGACACCATCAACGAACCGAAGGACCTCCGGGCACTCCCCGAGGAGGACTTGATCCAATTGGCCCGGGAGGTGCGGGAGTTTACCATCGACACCGTCGCCCAGACCGGCGGCCATCTGGGGGCGAGCCTGGGGGTGGTGGAGCTGACCATTGCCCTTCACCATGTCTTCAACACCCCGGAAGATCGCCTTTTTTGGGATGTGGGTCATCAATCCTACCCCCATAAAATATTAACCGGTCGTCGAGAGCGCATGCACACCCTGCGCAAGCGCCACGGGTTGTCCGGCTTCACCAGCCGCAAGGAGAGTCCCTTCGATCCCTTTGGCATGGGCCACTCCTCCACCTCCATTTCGGCGGCGTTGGGCGCGGCGTTGGGCCACCGCCACAAAGGACTCCCCCACCGGGGAATTGCCGTCATCGGTGATGGAGCGCTCTCCGCTGGCATGGCTTTTGAGGCGCTGAACAACGCTGGACGCTACGATTGCAATCTGATTGTCGTTTTGAACGACAACGAAATGTCCATCTCCCCCAACGTGGGCGCCCTCTCCAGCTATCTTTCCCGCATCTTGAGCGGTCGGGTTTATACCCGCCTCAAGGGGGGAACGGGGCGCGTGCTGGAAAAAATCTCCCCCCCCCTGCTTGATGCCGCCCGCAAGGCCGAAGAGCACATGAAGGGCATGTTGACCCCGGGCACTCTTTTCGAAGAGCTGGGATTCAACTATCTGGGACCGGTGGATGGTCACGACTTTGGCCAGCTGCTGCCCACCCTGAAGAACATTCGCAATCTCAAAGGGCCGGTGCTGCTCCATGTGGTCACCAAAAAGGGGAAGGGATTTCTCCCCGCCGAGGCCAACCCCTGCACCTATCACGGGGTCTCCCCCTTTGATCGTCAAACCGGACGCATCCAGAGCGCCAACGGCGCTCTTCCCAGCTACACCAAAGTCTTCTCCTCCTCTCTGGTGGCCCTGGCCCAGGAAAACCCCAAGATTATCGCCATTACCGCCGCCATGCCCGAAGGGACCGGACTCGACGCCTTTCAGGAACGTTTTCCCCATCGGTTTTATGATGTCGGCATCGCTGAGCAACATGCGGTCACCTTTGCCGCAGGCTTGGCTTGTGAAGGATTCGTACCGGTGGTGGCGATCTACTCCACCTTCGTGCAACGGGCCTACGACCAGATCATTCACGATGTGGCTCTGCAAAATCTCCCGGTGGTGTTTGCCCTGGATCGGGCAGGCCTGGTGGGGGCTGACGGTCCTACCCATGCGGGCACCTTCGATCTCTCGTTCCTGAGGGCCATCCCCAACATCACCCTCATGGCCCCAGCGGACGAAAATGAGCTGCGACGGATGCTGGCGACAGCCGTTGCCATGGGCAAACCGGTCGCCATCCGCTATCCCCGGGGGAGCGCTCTGGGACTCCAAGAAGAACCTGCCGACATCATCCCCACAGCCCAAGGGCGCTGCCTGAAAAAAGGCCAACAAGTCGCCCTGGTCGCCGTTGGTCATCCGGTCCATCAGGCGCTACAAGCCGCTGAAAAATTACAGGATGAAGGCCTCTCCGTTGCAGTCTACGATGGCCGTTTCATCAAACCCCTGGATGAACGCCTGCTGCGGGAAGCTGCCAAATGCCCGGTGGTGATCACCCTGGAGGAAAATACCATACGGGGCGGTTTTGGTGCCGGTGTGCTGGAATTTTACGCCCAGGACGGCCTTCTGGACAAAGGCCAAACCGTGCGCACCTGGGGCTTGCCGGATCGTTTCATCCCCCATGGCAGCCAGGGGGAGCTGCGGGCTGAGGTAGGCATCAGCAGCGAGGAGATCGCCCGCCGTATTCGGGAACTCCTGGCCAAAGTTGCCCCCCCCCAATAACCTTCATCCCCAGATCTTCCCTTGCCCCCTCCCAAGCGCCAACGTCTCGATCAAGCTCTTTTGGATCGGGGGCTGGTGGCCGATATCAAAGAGGCCCGAAGCCTGATCATGACCGGTCAGGTGCTGGTGGCTGAAGGGCGTATCGATAAACCCGGTCACCCCATCTCCCTGGAGACCCCCATTCGTTTAAAAGAGCAGAAGTGCCCCTGGGTCTCACGGGGTGCCTTCAAGCTTCTCCAAGCCCTTGATACCTTCAAAATCGACCCCACCGGTTGGCGCTGTCTGGATGCCGGGGCTTCCACGGGGGGGTTTGTCGAAGTATTGCTGGATCGGGGGGCCGCTCAGGTCACTGCGGTGGATGTGGGGTATGGACAGCTGGCCTGGAAGCTGGTTCAGGATCCACGGGTGCAGCTGCTCGACCGCACCAACATTCGCCACCTCACTCTGGAAAAGATCCAGCAGCCGGTGGATCTGGTCACCATGGATCTCAGTTTTATTTCCCTGACCCGGGTGCTGCCGGTGGTGGCCAAGCTCCTGAAACCCCATGGCCGGGGTATCGCCCTCATCAAGCCCCAATTCGAAGTAAAAAAAGAACAGGTCAGCCAGGGGGGACTCGTGGAAGATCCTCTCCTGCACCAGCAGGCTATTGAAAAAATCCACCAATGCGCCACCGAGATGAACCTTCAGGAACAGGGCCTGACCCCCTCTCCCATCAAAGGCCCGGCGGGCAACGTGGAGTTTTTGTTTTATTTCGGCAAGCCCTGACCCTCCCCCCCCTACTGCCTCCAGCCACAAAAAAGCCCCTGCTTTTCATTCAAAACAGGCTATCATCCCCATCATGGCCATTCCCCAAGCCCTTGAGGCAATCATCCAGCAACTTGCCGCCCTCCCCCATGTGGAGCGGGTGATTCTATTTGGCTCCCGGGCCAGGGGGGATCATGATGAGCGAGCTGACATCGATCTGGCGGTGGCCTGCCCGAATGCTTCAGAAAGCCAATGGAGCGACATCTGGCATCTAACCGACCAAGCCCCCACCCTGCTTGAAATCGACTTGGTAAGACTGGAGGGAGCCCAGCCAAAACTTCTGGAAAACGTTCAAAACGAGGGAGTGGTTTTGTATGAACGCCCCTGACATCAAGGTCAAGACCTCCCTTGCAAATCTTGAGCGGGCCTTGAATCGACTGGGTGAGGCACTGGCGGAACCCGAGGAAAACCCCCTCAGGGTGGATGCGGTCATTCAGCGTTTTGAATTTGCCTGGGAGATTTTCTGGAAAAGTCTCAAACGAATCCTGGCACAGGAAGGCATCGAGACCCACACCCCCAGAGAGGCCTTGAAAAAGGCTTTTGCTGCCTACTGGCTTAAAGATGAGACCGTCTGGCTCAACATGCTCAAAGATCGCAACACCACCTCCCATGTTTACGATGAAGCTGTGGCCAAAAAAATCGTCGAGAGAATAAACGACCACTATTATGGAGAGATGCGCCAAGCCCAAGGGGGGCTAACTGCACGGTTTGGCAGGAGAGAGTCCTGAGGCGTTCTACCAGCAATCCTCATCGTTACATCAAAAAACAACGCTCCCTGGCCACGTTGACGACAAGACTGAAAAGCCTGCAAACCTCATTTGACTTTTTATCCAAACCGTCAGCCAACATAATCCTATCCATCCCCTTTTCACACACCAGGCTGAAAAACTTCAACAGCCATTGTCCATGGTGACAATCATGGGCCACAAGTAAACACGAAGCCAACCAACCCGCCCGAAGCAAGAATAAATTCCAATCACAATATTGCCGCAAACGTTTCAGCATTTCACAAAATTGTCAGGAGTATAATCAACTGGTTTTTCATGGCAGTTTCTGGCAAAGTGCTATTAAAATATTGACACTTTGAAAAAACTGGACCCGCGAGCGTCTAAACAAGAATCATTCACTTCTTATGGGTGCTCACAAAAGTATCACCAATTCTGTAACGATTTGCCTGCTAACAGGGTGGTTAGACGAACTTTATTATGGACGCAACAGGCAAATCCTTTTAGAGCGTTGAATTAACTCGACGATTATTTGAGGGGAAAAAATGAACGTGAAACATTGGAACATTGGCCCAAAACTGGCTCTCAGTTTTGGCATCATCTGCCTGCTGCTCCTGGCTGTTGCAACCCGCTACCAAACGACCCTGTGGCAGACACAATCCAACTTCCAAAACATTCTCGACCAGGCAGAGCCTGCAAAAAGCCACGCCCTGACCATCGGCCACCTGATGCTGCAATCCCGTCGGGCCGAAAAAGATTTTCTCCTACGCAAAAAAACCAAATATATCGACAAGGTGGATAAACTGGTGGGGGAAGTACGATCCGAGGCCGATAAAATCATTCGGATCGGTGAATCCATGGGGGGTGATGACGGCAACGCCCTGATCAAAGACAGCAAGGCGATTCAAGGCGCCATGGCTGACTATGGGAAAGCTTTCAAGGAAATGGCCCAGAGTTGGCAGATCAAGGGACTGGGACCAAAATTGGGATACCAGGGGGCCTTTCGAAAAGAAGCCCACAATCTGGGACAATTGCTGAACGATTTTGATGTCACCCAGCTGAATATTTTTCTACTGCAATTGCGCCGGGCTGAGAAGGATTTCAGGCTGCGTGGCAAAAGCAAGTATGTGGAAAAGCATCGCCAACTGATCAGCACGTTCGTGGCGACCGTGGATGGCAATGCCATGAGTGCCGCCCACAAAAACCAAATCAAGTCCAACCTGACCACCTACCAAACCGCCTTCGCCACTTTTCTAAAGGAAAATGCCACCGACCGTGGGGCCTCCAAATCAACGATTTCCGCCTTGAGCAAAACAGCCGGACAGCTGGAAAAGGAGCTGTATAAATATTATGTGCCGGCCATCTGGCGGGATTTTTTGGAGATTCGGAAACACGAAAAGGACTATCTCTTACGTGGTGCTGACAAATATGTGAAAAAGCTGGATGCCACCATCGATAAAATTTTGAAAAAGGTGGCTGCATCCAAACTGGAAGAGTCCACCCGCAAGAGCATTCGCACCTCCCTCACCAGCTACCAGGATGCCTTTCACGCCTTGGTGGGTGAAGACAAAAACATCGCCCGGTTGACGGAAACCATGCGCCAAACAGTGCATGCCATTGAACCGATGATCGAGGAAATCATTCAAAACAGTGAACGAATGATGGTTCGGACACAAACCCAAATCCAGAAACAGGTGGACGCGGATTCAACACTGGCCATGAGCCTGACGGGTGGAATCCTTATGATTGCGTTGCTGCTGGGCGTCATCATCACCCGGCACATCATTGCGCCCCTGCACGGCTGCATTGGCAACATCAAGGAAATGGCGGAAGGCAACCTGACCGTTCAGTGCACCACAGACCGACAAGACGAACTGGGACAAATTTTAAACAGCCTGCAGCAAATGATTCTCTCCTTGCGCCGTGTCATTCTGGAAATTCGCACGGCTTCGGACAATGTCGCGGCTGGTAGCACGGAGTTGTCCCAATCGGCCAACACGCTTTCCAACGGTGCAACGGAACAGGCTGCTTCGGTGGAAGAGACCTCCTCAGCCATGGAAGAGATGTCCTCAGGCATTGAACAAAACACCAGCAATGCCCAGCAGACCCAAACGATCTCCTCCAAAGCATCCATAGATGCCGAAGAGACTGGTAGTTCGGTCACCGAGGCGGTGACCTCCATGAAGGAGATCGCCACCAAAATTTCCATCATTGAGGAGATCGCCCGCCAGACCAATCTGTTGGCCCTGAACGCCGCCATCGAAGCGGCCCGGGCTGGTGAGCACGGCAAAGGGTTTGCTGTGGTGGCTGCCGAGGTGCGTAAACTGGCCGAACGGGCGCAAAGCGCTGCTGGTGAGATCACCCAGCTCGCTTCCTCCAGCGTCCAGGTGGCTGAAAAAGCCGGAAACAATCTGGTCGCCCTGGTGCCGGACATCCAAAAAACCGCCGAACTGGTTCAGGAAATCGCTGCCGCCAGCCAAGAACAAAACAGCGGTACCGGCCAGATCAATCAAGCCCTGCAACAGCTCGACCGGGTCATCCAGCAAAATGCCGGCGCCTCGGAAGAGATGGCGGCGACAGCTGAAGAGCTTTCAGGGCAGGCGGACAAGCTTCATGATGCCGTCGGATTTTTCAAGCTTGGGAATGAAGGTTCCAGCCCCTCCCAAAACCAAGGAACTTCCGCAGCACAGAGACCCAAGCAGATCCCTGCCAGAAAAGCGCCTGCTGCCCTGCCTGCCCCCGGAGGCCAGTCATCCCAAGGCGGAGCCAACCTGGATCTCGGTAGCGGTTCTGGAGATGATGCGTTTGAAACATTTTGATGGCAAGAGGATCAGAGTCGAAATCCGATGAAGGCTGAATGATCTTTTGACACGACATCCACCCCCGGCAGGGAAACCCATGATTCCCCTGCCGGGGGTGGGTGGCATCCACGGCTAGGTTTTTGGATAGGTGAGGATCCCCGACTGGCCAGACAATTTTCCGGGAGCGCCTACCATCTTGAATACTCCTCAAACGCCCCGATCATCCTCCAACCATCTCTCCGGAAGATTGCGCCAGCCTCTTGAGTGTATCCAAAAAATAGGTGGCGCTGGGGCAGGCGGGGTGCCGGGCTGCGCGTTCGATGGAAAAATCGTAATAGTTGATCATTCTTTTGGCAAAAGTCAGCTTTCTCTTGCCCGGACCAGCTGTATTCAGACGATCAGCGATTTTTTTTAGGTGATTCCATGGAAGATCGGACATCTCCTCAGGTGATTCCATTGAAAATGATTTTCCCAACCATTTTTCCATCGCTTTAGCATCAGCCAGAAACCAGGATTCTAAGGCTTTTTTTGCGAGGCAAACAGCATCACCATCATTTCCAACACGCATTTTTGTGGCTGCAACACATGGATCACATTCCAAATCGGCCAGAATGAGCACGAATTCTGGCTCTGCCTTGGTTCGGCAATCCTCAACGAACGAAGAAAGATTTTTTTGACAGAGGTTGCCGTTCCCCTCTGCATTGATGATCGGATCACAAACGAAAATGCCATTTTGGGAAGCCCAATTACGGAAGTTTGAAGATTCCAGAAAAACCTTTTCCGAAGCTCCTTCCACAACGAATCCCACTTTTACCATGGGAGGCCACCACCGAACACATTGCAGAGCCAACCATCCACCATGGAGAGTGAATCACTAGCACGAGCTGGCGCTTGTTTGATCTGGGTACGCCCCTCTTTTTTATCCACCAGCCACAACTCACCGGGCTTGCACTTGCGGACCACCATTTCGTTGTGGGTGGTCAGCCAGATCGGTCCATTATTGTTGGCTTCCTCCCGAAAAACATCGACCATTTCACCAGCTACCTGGGGGTGAATCTCCCGTTCGGGTTCCTCTATCAGAGTCATGCCCGGATTCTTCCGATCTAATATAGCCACCAGCAAGCTTAAAAGGTGAATGGTCCCATCCGAAATCAAATGAGATGGGAAAGGACGAGAGGAATGCTCTTCAATGAAAGTCAGTACCCTACTACCATCCAATCTTGCAGTCTCAGCCTTGATACTACTCAAACCCGGCACGAAGAGTTCCATCAAATCCAGGATTTCTTCCCGGATGCTTTCATCCTTTTCCAAGCGAGCCATCACAGCAGCCAGATTTGATCCCTCCTGATTAAGTTTGGAGGGATCCATCTTGAAGCTGCTTGCACTGCTGGCTAGCATAGATTCGATCCGAAAAAAACCTGACCCTCTCAGAAGATGTCCCAACCCTAAGGGGACACGAAGTAAACGGAAGGCGGATAGAG